>CAZQER010000019.1:0-21390 GCA_964592095.1 uncultured archaeon | reverse complement strand
ATTGGAACTACATCTAATTAGATTCAGCCTTCAATATTTCCAGAAGGGGTTGTTCCCTATTAATTTCTGGCTATTTTTCCCCTTTTAGAATAGTAATCACATCCTTTGAAACATCTGTTTTCGAAATCACTGTAAGGACATCATTCTTTCTAATAATCTCCTTTGGCGAGGCAATTATAATCTCTCCATTTCTGCTAATTGCACCTATTATCGCACCAGACGGTAGGTCAATATCCTTAATCATCCTTCCATCAAGATTCTCGTTCTGAAATTCCAATTCTATTATCTCTGCCTGTCCTTTTCCTATGGAAAATACACTCCTACTACTTCCTTGCATAATGGCATTTTTGAAATAACTAACAACTGCAGAGATAGGGCTTATGGCAGCAGTAATCTCAAGACTTATATATAAATCCTTCTTGCTTGGGTCATTTACCCTTGCAACAATTCTTTTAACATCAAATTTCTTTATCATCTGACATATTGTGAGATTTGTATTATCCTCTCTAGTTAGAATAACAACTGCATCTGCATGTTCAACTCCCGCATCTCTAAGAATCTGAGAATCACTACCATCCCCATGAATAATAAGGGCATCCATGCTTTCAGATAGTTCTTTTGCTCTCGCCTCATCTTTTTCTACAATTACAATTTCATTATTCTCACTTGCAAGAACCTTTGCCAACGCAGTGCCTGTGCCTCCACCACCAATAATTATAATATACATCCAAACCCCCTTATTGTTTATTATCCTTATTGTTTTTATATATTTTAGTAGTTTGATTATCTTGATTATCAAAGCATATATTATCCAAGTATAAGTATTTGAATATAAATAAATATAAATCAATTTAGATTAAAATTCCAACATTTCCTATCCCAACATTTTCTAAACCTCCATTCTCCGCTATCTCTTTAAATTTTATAGCATCATTTTTCATAGTAAATGGCATATCACTCATTTCAAAATTCGGATAAAATGCCAACAGAGAATATGGAATAGAGGAGTCAATATTAGCAATGAATGATGCTATCCCTCTTATCTCAATCTCATCTACATAACTTGGGATAAGTAATGTTGATGCAACAAGAAATGGAACACTCTCTCTTTTCTTATGCTGTTTTGATAACATTCTGAAATTCTCCAATGTCTTTTTATTACTAACGCATGTCAATGCCTTATTTAGGTTTTCATTCCAGAATTTTAGGTCAAACTTTATTGTCCCTTCAGATTCAAGAGCAAGTTTGGCAAATCTTCTCAACAATTCACTATTGGAGTTTCCATTTGTTTCCAAACAGAATCTTAGTATTCTATCATTCCCCTCATTGGCTTTATTGCAGAGCCTTATAATCTTATCAAGTTGGGATGAAGGGTCACCACCAAAGAAACAGATGCATGATACACTATCATCTATTGCTTCTAAAAATTTACTATCCTTTATTTTTGTTCTTCTCATTTTCGTGAGCCTAAAATTCCAGTTTTGGCAAAATAAGCAATCAAATCCGCAACCTATACGAAAAACGGCAAGATTCCCATAATCATATTCTATTAATTTAGTATGGGAATGGTATGGATATGATATCCTGCTCCTGTGGCTGCACAGCACCATGAAGCAACACAATTTGTTGGAAGGGAGTCATAGTAGAAGGATGCAATTAACTCATTATCTCTAAATATCCTACCATCTATATTCCTAACAAGACCGCAGAAACCATACTCTCCATCTGGAATTTCGCATTCATTGCCGCATAATCCACATCTTATACCTCCATCACCTCCTTTTGGTACACCCGCAGTTAATCCAAATCTCTCTCTGGAAATTTATGTGCCTCATATGTAATTTTTAGTGTATCCTCAGAATTATTTCCTATGCGGTCAACACATACACCTAAGAATTCAGATATTCTATCCCCTCTCTTTCCACAGATTCTGCATATCTTCATATTTAAAATAGTCATATTTATTTTGTACAATATAAAAAGAAAACTATTTATAATTGAATAAACAAAGATATTAAAATAAAAATAAAAAGAAAGTCAAATAAGGAGGTGTGCAGGGTAAAATGAAATCCAGCAGAAGGGTTTTTGTTATATTGATGTTGGTATCATTAATGTTTTGCGTTTATACATCGGCATTGGATCAGAAAAGGGTTCTGTTCTATGAGAGGAATTCCAAATACAAGATAGATAAGGATTATTCAATGTTCAAGGAGGCATTGGAGAGAAAGGGGTATATTGTTGAAAGTCTGAATATAGAATTATCACAAGAGGTACTAAGGTCCAGAAATCCTGATGTACTGGTTATTGCAAGCCTTACCAAATCACTTTCCTCTAACGAATTAGCAAGTATCTTTGAATTTGTAATGCAGGATGGTAAGGGCCTGTTTGTTCTTGGCGGTTCGGGTAAGAGTGGTAAAACTACAAGCCCCGCAAATCAGATAACAATACCATTTGGTATGACCATGGACTCTGCTATGCTGGAGGATGAAAAAAATCCTGTGATTGAGGATTCAACACCATCCACAAAAAAGAACAATTTTGTGGTGAGTTTGTTTAATAAAGAAGATCCAACACTAAGGTTGGCTATCTCCGGTATATCTCAGGTTGCATTCTTTGACGGTCCTGGAATAATAGTACCTGAAAAAGCAGATACCTCTGTAAAAATAGTTGCTAGAGGTAGCAGAAATGCTTACTCTCCTGGATCATCTGTTTTTCAAAAGGGCAGTCAACCACCAATAGCAACTGCGGCTATTGTAGGAAACGGTCTTGTTTTTGTGCTCAGTGATGAGGATATGTTAACCAACAAGTATCTTGATACAAGCAAATATAAATATGATAACCTGAGATTCGGAACAAACATAATTAATTGGTTATACTCAACAAAACCATCATTGAATGTTTCCAGAGATATTGATCAATTGAGGGTGGTTTATGGCGAATGCATGGTAGATGTAGAAAAGCTTACCGATAATGTCAAAAAACTTACAAATAAAACCAAAGAATTACAGAAAAATTTAGAGAGTACTCTGAATCAAAAGAATGAACTGCAAGAAAAACTGAAAAGATTAGAGTCCCAGTCCGATCCAGTTCTTGGGATTAATTACATGTACTGGGCAATTGCAGTTCTTGGTGTTGCAATAATTATTCTTTCGTTAGTCCTGGCAGGTAAAAAGGTTAAAAAAGAATTAAAGGAAGAGGGTGGGGAGGTCTTCGGATACGAATTTGAGGAGAGCTTTGAAGGTGAAGAAGGCGAGGGTAAGGAAGGCGAGGAAGACCTTGGTGATATCACAGAGGATACGGATAAAGAAAAGTAGCACTTATAATTTTAATATTTTTTAATTTTAATTATATTTTATTATAATTTAATTCTAATTATTATTCAATGGGTTTAAGGTCATGGAATAAAAAACATATCATATCAATTAGAGATTTCTCACGCGATGAAATAGATTTTATTCTCAAAAAATCTGCAGTTATGGAGAAGAAGTTACTCTCCAACAAATCTCTAAATCTTATGAAGGGTAAACTGCTTGCCAATCTTTTCTTTGAGCCATCTACCAGAACAAGAATGTCATTTGAGACTGCAATGAAGAGACTTGGTGGAAAAACAATAGGGTTTAATATTGCAGAAATAAGTTCGGAGGTCAAGGGTGAGACAATTGCGGATACAGTTAGAGTTGTTGAGGGTTATGCAGATATAATTGTTATAAGGCATCCAGCAGAGGGTGCCGCAAGGCTTGCATCTGAGAATGTTAGAATACCACTAATAAACGGAGGCGATGGTGCAAATCAACATCCGACACAAACCTTACTTGATTTATACACAATACAGAAGGAGTTCGGAAGTATTGATGGTCTGTCAATTGCCATGGTAGGTGACCTAAAATATGGAAGGACGGTGCATTCATTAGCAAATGCACTTGAGAGCTATGATGTCAATCTCGTGCTTATTTCACCACAGGAACTTAGAATGCCAAAAAGAGTAGTAGATGGTCTCAGGGATAAGGGTATAGATGTAAAGGAGACATCAAGGCTTAAAATAAGTAATGTGGATGTTATATATGTAACAAGAATTCAGAAGGAAAGGTTTCCCGACCCTCAGGAATTTGAAAGGGTAAAGGAAGCATATGTGTTAGATATTGATATAATAGATAGACTGAAGGATAATGCTATTATTATGCATCCATTACCAAGGATTTCTGAAATCTCGCCAGAGATTGACAATACGAAATATGCAAGATATTTTGAGCAGGCAAGAAACGCCGTCCCAGTAAGGATGGCTCTACTTTGCCTCGTATGTGGAGTAAGATTTTAGAATGAGGAACAGGTATAAAAATAGAAAACTGAAGATAAGAAATATAAGAAATGGGATTTCTATAGATCACATTAATGCAGGAAAGGCACCTGAGGTTCTAAAGATCTTGGGTATTGATAGGGGGTTTACAGATTCTGTAACATTGGCTATGAATGTATCAAGTAGCAAGATGAAGAAAAAGGATATAGTAAAGGTTGAAAACAGGGATCTGGATTTAAATGAAATAAACAAAATTTCCATAATAGCCCCCAATGCTACCATCAACTGGATAAAGGATTACAAGGTAATAAAAAAGGAGAAGGTAAAACTCCCAAAAGAACTTGTTGGAATTATAAAATGCCCCAATCCCGCATGTATTACAAACAAGGAGAGAGAACCCGTAAAATCTGTATTTATTGTAAAGCAGACAAATCCAGTAATATTGGTGTGTAAATACTGCGAAAGAGAAACAGGTATGGAGAGTTTATATTAGAAAATTGATTATTGATTTATTTTTTATATATCTCATTGATCAGTTCGATATACATGGCATTGCTCCATGCCTGTGCTCCACAACCATTTGATTCACCTCTTATGGCAGAACTAAGTTCTGAGTGATGTCCTATCATTCCTTTCCATAATATCTCCTCTGTAGATGCCTTGAGAATCCTTTCTATATATCTCCGGAATTTCTTTTTATCCATTCTATAGAGGATCAGAGCAGCAAGGTTATTCATAAAGTACCAGGAGTCACCCCTGTGATAACTCTGTATCCTTTCACCTGTATGTTTCTCTGTAAATAAATCACTCTCTTTATCAATTGTTGAGATACCCCCCCATTTCAACCACAATGCTGGAAGGGAATTCTCAAAGCATTTAATCCATTCCTCTTTACTGAGAATATCCGGATAAATATATGCTGCAATAAATATATTCGGTCTTATAGTAAAATCATCCAAGCCGTCTGCAAGTACTTTTCCATTCCAGAATTCCTCCCTTACCTTCTTCAACATACTTTCCTCAAGAAACCTGAATGCATTTGATACATCATCATATTTTGTATGTTTTGTAAGTCTGTATGCAAGATGATATATATTTAACAACATAGCCTGAATCTCTATTCTTTTACCCAGTCTACCATTATCACCGAATATTGTATCCATCCATGTTTCTTTTGATTTATTTATTATCAAATCACCATCTATGTAATTCTCATTCATTCTACATACACTTTCTATAAGTTTATCCAGTA
This sequence comes from uncultured archaeon, assembly GCA_964592095.1. Taxonomy (GTDB): domain Archaea; phylum Altiarchaeota; class Altiarchaeia; order IMC4; family QMZM01; genus EX4484-2. Next base: position 15,844 of record CAZQER010000019.1, on the reverse strand, counting down.
TAAATCCCTTCTCCTCCAGATAAAATTCATTGATTGATTCGTCTATCCTTTTGAAAAGCCAACCTATTGAATCTGCGTTTGTTGTACATATATTATTGTAATAATTATTTAAATCAATTATGTTCGGGATTCTTCCGTCCTCCTGTATATTGTTTAAATCTCTGAAAATAATCCCTCTTTTTTCTTTGAATGGAATATTCTTTAATGAAATCAACTCATCTCTACTCCATATCTGAAAAAACCATGGTAATCCCGCATAGATTCCCTCCTCAGTAACAAACTGGTCAAGAGAAATCTTACAGGCATTATATGCAAAATATATCTCCTTTCTCTTTGGTCCTCTTCCTATAAGTTTTTTCTCAACTTCTTCATCCCTTATAATTTTTTTTATGTAATTCCTCCGTTTTTTCTCCAATTCCCGTAGGTTTTCGGAAACATAATCAGCCTCTTTTAATGCATCCTCTTTGTTTTGGGAGAAGGATATAACAATCTTTTTCGAATTAACCTTTATTAGTTCATAGATATTCATTTCTGCTGGTGAAGAGTTCCTTTCAAAATCTAATGCATAATACACAGGTTTCCATCTCAATATCTCCTTATAATCAAGATTTTCGGGTTTTATAGCAACATAAAGTTTATACTCTGTCCTATCATTATCCTTTTTAGTATACTCAACCAAAATTTTGTCATCCTTTTTGGTGATTTTATAAAATCTGCCAAATGCAAATGGCTCATATGATGGTCTTATATCAAGGCTTATCCTTACCAAATCACTCCTATTCAATCTATATACTATTGAATTTAGATAGAGCGGCATGAAAAAAATTTCTTTATTGCCCGTTATATACCTCTCTACATTATAGAATTTATTTACTACCTTTCTTACATAAGTGTTCTTATCTACACATAATTCTGCCACTACTCTATAAAGTGAGTTTTTATAAGGAAAAAAAACACCCATATATCTACTTTCCCTTCCTGAAGTAGTTTTATTGGGAAGATATGCATAACCAAGTCTCTTGTTTGTCAATAAAAAATATGTTTCATCATCCGTCTTTTTCGATATACTTCTTGTTCCAAGTTTGTGAATAATCTGCATTGTTACACATTCTTGAAAATTAAGAATTATTTATATATATAAATTATTTATATACCTTATCAATAGCCATATTATGTGCCATAATATAATTCTCTATAAGTATCTTCCAATCCATCAATGAGGCTGCAGTATATGCCTTTACCTTGTTATCTACCCTCTCATTTACATTAAACTTGGAAAATCTATAAAGACACTCATAAAGATTCTCAACCTTTTTGTCCCATGATTCATTAAACATATTTATGATAAATATACCACCATCCAATTTGCCTTTCTCCTTCAATAGATATCTTGCGAAACCGGAGTAGTCTGTTGTTACTGATGCAATACCCAATGCTGCAGTCTCCAAAGGTGTGTACCCCCATGGTTCATAGTATGAAGGAAAAACACCCAAATGGGAGCCAATAATTGCTTCATTATAATTCAAATCAAGGAGACCATCTGCCCCAGTGAGGTATATCGGATAGAATATCACCTTTACCTTATCCTCTTTTCTGTTTAGCAGGTCATATTTTTTGAAATGGGAGAGTATGGGATCATTATCTTCATCTGACAAGTCATGTGTACATAGTGGCGGATTACCCTCCTTGAGGAATCTAAGCACCTTCTTTTTTGTTTCGAACAGGATCTTGTCGCTGAATATGTTGTGTGTTGAAATGGGTTTTCTGGAGATTAGATTTCTTATAATCCTGTTTTTGATATTGCTCAAATCATTCTCCACGGTTTCCTTCAAATCATCAAAATATGTCTTGTTATGGGTAATTTCCGGTTTTATCCTTATAGTATCTCTTGGAACCCAGAAGAATGCAACGATTGTCTTTTTTGAGTTATCCATCTTTAACCTTCTATTTAGTTTTGATAGCGCTTCAATAAAGATATCAAACCCCTTGTTATGGAATTCATATCTTCCCGTGGTAAAATATATCAGTGTGTTATCCAAATCAAAGGAATAATACGGAAAGAAATAATATTCCAAAAACTCCTTTATCTTCTCCCTGTATAGAACATGGTCTACTGAAATCTGTTCAAATGTTGGATAATCACAGATATTAAGTCCATTGTATAGGAGTAAATTTGGTTTCTTTTTAAGAAAGTATTGTACCTGTAGTGATGTTATCTCACTTACCGTTGTAAATACATCACAGATACGGGCTGATACCCTCTCAACCTGATGTTTTGTATGAACATTCCATTTATATGCCTCTCTCTCTGGATCTATCTTATCTATTTTTCTATATATATCCATATTATTACCGGCCATCGTTCTTCCCAGCATGGTTCCATGTGTGGTAAATACAGTAGCTATCTTTACATTATTTCTTTTTAGATGCAACAAAGCACCACATGAGAGCCATTCATGGAAATGAGCCACAATTCTTTTATCTTTAAATAATTTGGACTTACTAATTTCTTCAAGGAGTCTACCCGCAGTAACGCCCCAGAGTATTGGTTCATCAAAATCATGGAAGTATGTACCTAAGGAATCTATCTTATAACTCTCCCAGAATTTCCCTTTTATATCATAATTTTTGTATATATAACCACTATAATCAATAAGTATTGCATTTGATTTCTCGGGTGTTAGCCATTTTCCAAAATGACACACTATACCCTCTTTTTTTAATTTATCAAATATACCATGAAGGTCATCAGGTGGTATCTTGTCTTGAAATTCTGTAACTGCAGTGTTTGAGAAATATGGTCCAATCAAAAAATATTTGTCCTTGTATATCCTTAGAGTTTCAGGAATTTTGGATGTTATGACTGTGTATATACCACCAACTTTATTGCATACCTCCCAGCTAAGTTCAAAGAGATAGTCTGCCTTCTTCTTCAACATTTTAATTTTATCATCATTTTATCCCGATACTGTTTGTATGCATTACATCAATAATTTATTAAGCCTCTAACTGTTTTATTCTCATTCTCACATGGCGAGCCATGCTTTTTCTTGTTTTTACCTTTCTGAGTTCATCTGCAAGAATCTTATCCCCAATTACATCATTTACCCAGTTTGCAAAGTCGTTCTTATATGGGTTTACATGATAATGGAATGTCTCAAAGCTCATTCTCTCAAGTTCCCCCCCCAACTCCCTTAAATTCTTTAGAATACTGCCATTATGTACATAAAATCTCTTATCCTCCGGCACATCACTTAATATTTTTTTGGCATCCCGAATACTTCCTTTTTTTGTAACCATTTTCTTAATCCTCTTTAAATCAATTTCGTTCATATTCTATATTAATTAAACTTCTTAGATTATAAATACGATGTTTCTTGCTATCTCTTATAGTTTTATTTTAGAAAAATTTCTTGATTTATGAATAATAAATCCAAAATTTTGATGTATATTGACCCTTAAATTTTAACTGCATAGCAATTTTGTATCAATTTTCGTATATTAATTATAAATTTTAAATCATACTTCTAATTAATAATATGAAAAAATCATTCATATTCATCTTTTTGTTTTTTATTTTGGTAAGTTATGCGTCTGCAACACAAATAATTTTGATTAATGAGACAGAAGAGCAGATATACACGCTTGATAATGTTAAGATTTCGGGTGATTTAGAAACCAATAAATTAAAAATCTTTGGAAGTGGTGAGATAATTGAGGGAGAAAATGTGAAGGTATATCTGTTTGGGCCAGCATCTGATATTCTAATCAAAAATCTAATGGTAAATGGAAAGGCAACAACCGTTTCTTTTAATGAAAATGGCTATTTCTTTGTGGCTGATAAGGGCAGGATTGAATTTCAGGGCGATTTAGAAATAAGAACCATAGGTCAGATAGTGTTGTATGCTCATGGACCAATAAATGAATTAAATTTTAACCTGAAACATGGATATGCCGTTGATGGTGATAGATTCGGAGTTTATAATGAAAGGATTGTGATACAGAGAAGTGAGAAAGTTGCAATGCTTATAGATGGTAGTTTTAGATATACCTATGCCGAGAGAAATGAATTTTATTACATTATAAATTTCAAGGCATTTGGAAAATCATTAGGTAGTTATATATTGGATCTACCCAATAATGAGGTGGTGACATCTGTGACTGGTGTTTTAAAATGGGAGCAGTCAAACAACAAATTATTACTTGATTTCAAATCTTCAAATGCTTTAGTTACCATCAAAGGACTCTTTGATTCAGATACATTGAGAATTCCATTAAAGGAAGGAAGTAATCATGTGCTCATAGAATCTGATCCAGAGAAAAAGATTTCGATCTCAACAACTGCAAGGGAAATAGATTTATCAGAATCACCAATACCTCCTCACTATTCAAATGCAAGGGCATTTATAGCCTCTAAGGATGATGTTTTCCAGATAACAATAAAGAAACTTTGTGTATTGCCTTCATTGGCAGCATCTGTCAGTAGTGCCATAAATAGGATAGCAATAACAAGCAAGGGAAGCATAGTAGGAGAATTGAATTATAATTATGCCAATACAGGGGTTGATTATATTGAAATAGATGTTGAGGGAACACCATTATATGCCTCAACAGAAAGTTCTGCAGTAAAATTAACGAGGGATAAAAAACTACTGCTCTCTTTTCCGAAGACCAACAATGGGTATTTGGATCTAGTTTATTTCACAACCACCAATCCATTAGGACCAGTATCAATTGTAGATATACCACTGGCAAAGACAGACCTTCCAATAACAACTGTAACTACCAATATATATTTACCCAAGGAATATATAGTTATTGAAACATTTGGAGCAAGTGGAGGAAGTGAATTACCGTCTGTGGATTTTATTATTTTATTTTTTGTTATAGTATTCCTTTTAGCATTTACCCTCAAGAAAAATAAAAGATTCATATTTTGTTATTCGATATTTTCCATAGGTCTGTTCTATTTTAATCTGGGATTGTTTATACTTCTGATTTCTATAAGTTTGGTAATAATAGCAAGAAGATATCTTCCAGAGAAGTTTGAGGTGAAATGGATAATTACAGGTGCTGTTTTAGTTGTAGCACTCCTGATGTTATTGATTGTACCATTTCTTATATGGCAGATGGGTATCTCCAAGGTTGGTGAAGGAGGGGTTAGAACAGAGATTGCATATCCTCCACAACTCAGCGGAATACCCACCACCATTCCAAGATTCAAGGGATTTCAGGAAATTGGTGAGGGTGAAGGCACAATAACCGTTCCAATTAGAAAAGGAGTTTTACCAGTTAAATTGGAACTGCCCAGAGTTGGAAAGACAATTACTGTAAGGAATTATCTTGTAACAAAGGAGAAACAGATAAATCTAAGGGTATTTATAATAGCAGAATGGTTTAAATATATATTCTATTTAATCTCATTATTGGCAGGTATATTGGCTTATAAAGAATATAAAAAAGAATAATAAAATAAATTGAAGGTAAAGGAAATAAATGAAAGATAAAGGAAGTAATGCAAGTTGAAAACAAAGGCACTTATAGTTGGTAGGTTTCAACCGTTTCATTTTGGACATCAAAAACTTATAGAATGGGCTGCAAATGATGTTAATTTTTTGATAATAGGTATAGGCAGTTCACAAGAGAGTTACACATTAAGGAATCCGTTCACTGCATCAGAAAGAAGAAGGATGATAGAGAAATCCTTGGGAACAAGATTTAGATACGATATTGTGGAGATACCCGATGTGAATGATGACAAGCGATGGATAGAATGTGTGGAGAGGATATGTCCAAGATTCGATATTGTTTATACAAACGGAAGTCTTGAGAAAAAATTATTTACTAATGCCGGCTATGAGGTAAAATCAACACCAATTTTTAATAAAAATTATTACTCTGGAACGGAGATAAGGAAGAGAATGATAGTAGGAGAAAGGTGGAAGGATTTCGTTCCACAGGGAACCATAGAGGTAATTGATGCAGTAGATGGTGTGGGAAGATTGAGAAGGTTATATAAAAGTTATAAGTATAGATATTAAAACAAGAGCCCATCCAATAATAACTATAAATCTGACAAATTTCTTAAACCCCTCTACAAATTCCAGTATAAGCCATATCACAGTTATTGGTATTAACATTGATATAGCATCTGCATATCTCTCTGCATATGTGGGATTTGCCTGATAGAGGGTTGTACTTAGCAGATATTCTATCACATTACGGATTAGTGTGTATATGAAATAAAATATATTGACAAGTAATGCAATCTCCTGAGCCATTTTACAATGGATTGATTTTATTATCCATATTTTATTATCCTATTATATTTTTATTAATAATTCTATTTATACCCCGTTATAGAAATATTATTATAATTATTATAGAAACATATAACTACATAACTATATAAATATTATATTATTATAAATACAAATGTAAAATGAGGAGATTCCTGATATTTTGTTTGCTGTTTATGATATTCATTTCAATTCTATCTGTTTATATCAATGCTACTGGTGAGGGAAGTATTGAGGATTTTAGTCAACCATTGGACCTCAATGATAATAAAGCTCCAGACTATGCAAATATAGATTTTGCACCTGTAGGTGATGCATATAACTACTATCGTGGCTCTCTGAATGTTGTATCGGATGGGACTCCCGAGGCAAAGATTGATATACATCCAGATGAATTTCTATGGGATAAAACCAAGGGCAAATATCACTGTATAAAAACGCTTGTATTGGATTTGGAGAGATGTGAGAAGGCAGGAGGAAGCCTTGAGGAGGGCAAGGAGTTCAATTTTATTGTTACTCAGGAAAGGTTGTTCAGGCATCTTGAAAGACCATATACATACACATCTGAGACTGGTGCAATAGCAAGATGTAGTAAAATGTCAGATAAAATAGGATACAAACAGGAGGTGATGGTTGTTGTAAATCCAAACAAATTCTCACTCTTGGCAACAAAACCCGCATATAGATGTAGCAATTATGCAACCAAAGAGGCATGCAAGGATGTCAAACCAAATTGTGAATGGAATGATGAGGAAAATAAATGCGAGTTTGTTCCAAATGATGATTTTGACAATGAAAATCAGGTAAAATACTGGTTTCTTGAGAATGAAAATTGTTTTATAGCAGACATAAATGAGTGTGAGGAATCAAAAAAATGGGATATAGTAAATGATTTAGTATATAAGGCACTCATTGAGCATTACCACAACGATGATTATGATTCAAGTTCTGCTCCAATACCCGGGGTATTTTATCATGTAAAAAACTTCTTAAATTCTGATTTGGTATTTGCAACATTCTTTGAGAAGTGGGCTAAATTCTATATCAAGGAACTTGGTGGTATGGATGAATCTGAGAGGATATATTCCTATAAAACAGATTTAAATAAAGCTCCTGTATCATACGATTTTAGTTATCCTACATATTCATTTAGAGGTTTAAATGACATCTTCATTATTGATGGGAGTTATATATCGGATGTGAACATATGGAACAAATTTCAATACATCAATGAGATGCCAGATAAGGATATAGTCGAGTTTAAAGGTCCCGTGGGGAGTTTCAAGGAGCCTGTGGCGGGAGAAATGGTCACCTATTACCTATGGAAGGGTATCTGGACAAAGATTTTTGCTGTTACACCCGAACTCTTAAATGTTACACAGAGCTGGACAAGAACAGGAGATATGTCCTTTTATGCAGGTTCTGGTCAGGATAGAACAGATGCCTGCGAATTCAGTTGTAAAAACGGTGAGGAATGTAATCTACTAAAAAAATGCAAACCATACGACCCAATGGACAATGATGCAACACAATATGAGCACTGTCATGGTACAGAACCGAAATATGATTTGTGTAAGGGATTTGTTCCATGCAGTATTGTTCGCGGCTTTGATGGATGTCCTAATGATGAACATGCTCCATGCTCATGTGATAACGATAAGGGGGACTGCTGGGGTGACCTTGGTGAGGAGTGTAAGATAGTGGCTCAATATAAACTAATGTGGGATGAACCGCCTAAGGAATGCAAGAATGCGGGATTCGGAACGGGAGGTTTTGAAAAGTATCAGGTTATATTCTATACCCGTGAATGGAGTGATTGCATATCTCATCGGCCATGTGATGATTGCAATTCAGGTATGAAGAAAACACCTGAAGAAAGGAAACGGATAGCACCTGGACCAGAATGTAAGACCAAATGGATACTTGAGGGTGGTCTTAAGGGGATTACAACATTCAAGATACCCCACTCAAAGGTGAGGGGTCTTCTAGAAGGGGATTTAGAGGGTGTAAGGGGATTGAAGGTAAAAAAAATAGCAGATAATATATGGGAGATTGAATATGATATAGATGAAACAATGCCACTTCCAAAACCAAAGAAAATAAAGACATACAAGATAAAGATAATTGATACCGGTAATGTGCCATTTGATGTGACATGTGCTTATTTGGAGAAGAAAGGAGATACATACACTATAACAAGATACTATAAAACAACAATGGGCAGATGGACCAGACTTACAATAGACTCCGATATAGATTTCAATTTTGAATTAAAGGGTGATGCCAAGAAACTGGATATAAATGTAAATCATAAATATAGAACTGGATTGAGGGAAGATAAATTCTACTTAGCATGTGATAGATTAAGTTGCAGTTGTTGTTGTAATCCAGGTGTATATAAATTTTGTCTGGCCGGTGAAAAGAGAGGTTATCATAGCAAGGAACATTGTGGTGGGGTAAGCGAAAAGGTTGTTTGTAAGGGATGTTCTATTTTCGGTTGCATTGGATGCTCTGAATTTAGGGAGGAGATAAAGACATACTATAGAGAGATTGAAACACCATGGATATCAGATAAATATACAATAGAAAATGTAGAGAAGGATAATTGGAAATACAGCAATGGAACTGATGATAAAAGGATAAGATATAGATTAACATTTGATGCAACAAGATACAAGGAGGGTAATATAATAGCAACAAAGGGTTTTGTGAATCTATCAATATCGCCAGATTTCTTTAGGGGTATGACAATGGTTGCTGCGGATTCCCAGATAGATTATCACAAATTACTTAGTCCGGTTATACATGAATTATGGAAAAAGAAATCAAGCCCGGGTCCAAACAGAATAAACTATACCATTGAAGATAAGTATGGATACGATAGTAATGAATTCTACTTTCCCGAGCAATGCAGGAAGATATGTCCAGTTCCACCAGAATGTGTATGTTCTCCCGATGATATAACAAAACCGTTATGTATGAAAAAAAGTGAGGTTGAATATGATGATGATATAGAAGATATTTTATGTGAACATTTCTATCCGGATATGGATACCGATAAATGCAAAAAAGATATTACCCAAGGGGATATACATGTGATAAAATCACTATGTGATAAATACCTGGAAGAGATAAAACTCTCGGAGTGTGAATTTAACCACGACAGGGTTTATTGTTATAATAAGTTCAAGGATGATGAACTGTATATGAAGTGTTATCTCAAGCCATATTTCTACTGGAGAGATGATTGCGTATGCACACCAAATGATTGCCATGAGAACCCATGTAAATCAAAGAGAAACTTTCATGAGGAGGAGGGTAGTATAATAGTCAATGGTGATTTTGAGATGGGTTTTGAACCAGAAGATAGAAACAAATTAGGACCATGGGAGGTTGAAGATGGTAATGCAGAGGTTGTATGGATGGGTAGAAATGGATATGCATTAAAAATATCTAAGGGCGCAACTGTGAAACAGAAAATACCATTGGAGGTATATCATAGGTTTAAGGATAATGACGAAAGGAACTATATATGCTTGGAGTATGGATTACTTACCACATCATATAGTGCATCACTTGCATCGCTTGGAAAGTCTTATGAAGGGAAATTAACAATAAATATATTCTCGACGAGCGATTCAGTTAAATATACAATTGCAAAATGCAATAATGAGGAGTGTTGCAGATATAGAGATTGGCATTTATGGTGCAACGAGATACCATTTGATAATATTACAGAGATCAAATTGAGTTCAGAGGAATCTACAAAAATATGGACTAATCCAGAAACAGGGCTTATTGAAGAGTATAAAACGGGATTTGATGTTCTGATAGATAATGTTAATGTTGGTAAGTATTATGATTTTGTTAAATTCTACAATTATGAACTAAGCGGTATGGAATTGATGGACCTGCCTCCCACAAAAACAACTGGTGGATTAAACAGATTAATAGTGACTAAACTTGAAAATGGCACTCATAAGGAAAATGACGGGGTATGGAATTACTATACAATCTACTTTAGAACATACGAGGAGCCGTATATGGATGTTTATAGTGGTTTGGAGTTATATGATATTGTTTCAAGAGATGAGTTTGAAAATGGTAACCTTACTGTTTATACCTTCTTTGGGAATTATACCATACCATTGAAGGATGCAGATATATTCAAAATAAGGGACGCCATGGATTTGACATATAGCGTAGAGCCATACAACAAGGTAATACTCCCAGGAAGCAATGTAAAGATAATGTTAACCCTGTTTAATATTGACAAGGGAAGGGGCGAGCCCGAGGCAAAAATTTATATATCAAGTGATGAGATTGATATTTCTACATTAAACCCAACGGGTTTGGTTTATGATGACGATACAGGTGAATATTATGTGATAACAGATGAAAATGGAAAGGCAGAATTCACAATAAAACCAAACGATTTTGTCTGTTTGAGGATGAAGTATTATGGTAGTAATGATCCGACCGCTTTCAGTAATGAAAAAAGAATATGCATAAATGTCGTTACAATCAAAACAACATTATTATCACCAGAGATTATAACTCTGTTGTTGATACTAATATTTGCAGTATTTTCATACAGATTCCTTGGCACAAGCAGAATGGAAATCAAAAGTTGGATAGAGGATTTAAAAGGCAGGAGATAATGGCAAACTCAAATAATAAAAAAGGAAATAGAAAAAGAAAAATCATTACAACAGTAATAATCCTTTTATTTTTATTTATAAATCTAACACATACAGCAGTTTCAAGAGAACATGAAGCAGTACGCATGGCAGGGGGCGTTCTTGGAAAATTAGAGAAAAGTAAACTTGGATCATTTTTCCTCAAGTTATTTACAAAGGAGAATTTTGAATTTGCACAAAGAGTATATTTTTCACTTTTTGTCTGGTATGGCACAAACAATATCGCAGAAGATATAAATAAACATTTTGTTGATTATATATTGAAAAATCCAAATATCCATACATCAGTCACATATAATCTCATAAGATACTTTGTTAGTATTCTGTATCCATTATACATACTTGCAATAATAGTAACTGGTTTATATATACTATTCATGCCCGCATCACCACTTGGAAGGGCAAGGGCAAAATCCCTGTTTGGCAAACTTATAATAAGTATGGTTCTTGTTTCTATGTCGCCATATCTGATGATTACTCTACTTACATTCACTCAGCAGATAACCAAGGAAATACTTGGCGACCCAGAATCACCAAGAGGTTATGTAAAGATAGCCACGGAGGAATTTACATCGGCGCTATATAAAATGAGAAATATTATTATACTTGGAAATACGCCAAATCTAATCCTTGGCGGTGGTGCTTTTCTTGAGACATCACCATTTCATGAATTGGAGAAATTTGGGGAGTGGTTTCATCATAATGAATGGGTTGAAATAGAAACGGTATGGACTGCTCCACCCCTTCTCTTTATTGTATTGCTAATCATTGGTATCTACGGTCTCATTGCATTTAGGTATTTTATGTTGATATTATGGGCTATATTGCTACCATTCACAATATTCTTTTCATCGTTTGAGTTTACAAAGGGTATTGGCAGGACGATGTTGGAGCAGACACTTTTATGGAGTTTTTTACAGGTATTCTATGCCATAATAATAATTGTATTTGCAATAGGTATAACTGTTGCCCCTCAGGATATCTACAATAATTACGGCATTGGTCTCAATCTAAATGTAATTGAGAATTATTTGGGACATAGTATTGGTGGAGGAAGTAGTGGTGGAGAAAATCCATTCTTCATAAGTATATTCACATTGAGTGGTGTTTTCCTTTTGTTTTTGGGACCAATAATAATGTTCACATTTTTCCAGAAATTATTACCCCCGTAAGAATGAAAATAAAACGGTATTTAACGGTAATATTAATATTGGGTATAGCAGGAATACTGATAATAAATACTACTGGGGGAGCACACAAGACACCGGCAGAGATATTCAAGAGTAAATTTCCCAAATTTAGCGTTCACCTAATTAAGAGAATTTTGTATTCATTGATTGCTGCAGATTATGCAACCGAATATCTTTATATATTAACAAATAATCTTGAGACATTCATACTTATGAATCCACCACCAAATAACCCAATAATACTGGATGTTATAAGATTTTTTGTATCACTTCTACAACCTTTCTACATACTTGCAATTGTTATAACTGGATTTTATTTGATACTTCTCTCTTCATCACCATCAGGAAGGACAAAGGCAAAATCAACCATCCTAAAACTAATAATATCACTAACATTAATATCACTTACCCCTTATATATTAAAAATCCTGTTCTTTTTGACAAAGAATATAGCTGAATCAATTCTTACTCAGAGTAATGTGGAGTATTTTAAATTTGCGTTTAATGCCGTAATAGACAAACTGAAACTTGCCCATAAAGTTGCTGCATTAATTAACATAGAATTCGGTTACTATACATTCCTGCCAATGTTTCTTACTGTGTGGGGCATTTATATAATACTTATATTGAGATATCTGGTATTGATTCTCTGGATAATATTCTTCCCGGTAGCCATATTCCTCTATTCATTCAATTTTACAAAAAACATAGGAAGGAATATATTGGAGCAGACAATACTATGGTCGTTCCTGCAGGTATTCAATGCATTGATAATAGCAACAGCAACGGTATGTATGATTTCAAAACCTCACGGCTTTATGGACATTCAGATATTTATGGGTTATGGTATTGATATCCTCATGATTGTTGGTGTAATAGGACTGGGTCTTGCACCGGCAGTAATGCTCGTATGGTTCAGAAACTTTTTGCCATGAAACAAAATGATGTCCAGAAAATCCGTAATAAATAGAAAAGAGATAATGGTATTGCTTATAATATTCCTATTGCTAACACTATCAATAGATGTATCTGCAGGACGATTAGACTGGTTCAAAAAGAAATACAATGCTCTGAAGGGTGGACTAACAGCAATAGGAAAGAAACTTGGTAGTGATACATTTATTGAAGAGGGCATTGCATATTTTTCAAGGGTGATATTGGTATATAAAATAATCTATGGGGGGTTTCTTCCAAAATATGCGGAGTCATTTCCAAATAATTTCTATGTAGCAATCCTATCGAATCCATCACCATACAAACAAGATATCTTCACTTTCATGGGACTTCTAATAAGGATACTACAACCCGCATATTCACTTTTTATAATGATTATAGGTTTTTATCTCCTGTTTATGCCGATATCGCCATCTGCGAGGTCAAAAGCAAAGACTGCATTAATAAGATTGTTAATCTCAATGGTTATCATTTCCTTGTCAATACCGATAACAAATTTCATGTTAAATATCTCCAAGGAAATAACTGAATCTGTATTCAGTTTAATAAGTCTGGTTGAGATAAAGAAGGTTCTGTTTGGTGCGGTTCATAATGTTTTCTGGATGTATGCACTTGCAAATGTTGGTCATACGGATATAGGTTTGCCCTATCTTATGTTACTATTTGCAATGGCTTTCATACCATACATGGTAATAGCCTTAAGATACATTCTTGTTACATTACTTGTGGCAATCTTTCCATTATCCGTTTTTCTTTATAGCATTCCATGGTTTAGAGGTATAGGTAAGAGAATGTTAGAACAGATGATCGTCTGGACATTCCTGCAGATATTCATCGCTCTAATAATAGTTGTATTTACTGGTATAGGTATAACAATTGAGGAATATTTTGTAAATAATGCTAGGATATCGTTTACAAATCTCAGAGCGATGTATGATATAGTGGGTGCTGGTGCTGTGGCCGCACCTTTTATATCAATTGGTTCATGGTTTGGAACCCTAGGGATAATCATCTCCGGTCTTATAGGTGGTGCCTTGGGTTATGGTGTTGTAGAATTGGGGTTGCATTCATTCTACAAAGCAATGCCCGCAACATTGAGCATAGTAGATTTTGTATTGGGGATTATAATATATGCCATGTTAATAATATTCCCATTGGTTTGGTCACATATGCTCCATGACTTTTTACCGTAAATAAAATGGAAATAAAAAGAAGCATTTGGATACCTTGCATAATAATGATTGTAGTAATGGTAATTATAGAATTTACAATATCCGTATTTGGAGACAGTGGACCAAGTGGAGGGGGGTTTATTTCCGGAGGTATTGCACCTGTAGCCCTTGATGAAATTGTAAAGCTTGGTAGGAAGGGTGTTATAATATGGTCAGCATTATTGATACATAAGTTTTATATGAGTGTGTTTGATAATATGCCATCCATCATTTCGGCAAATCCTCCAATATGGAGCATAAAGCACTTTATGGGTTTCTTTATAAATCTATTACAGCCGTTCTATACACTTGCCATAATACTGACGGGTTTTTATATAATCTTTGTATCTCAGTCTCCAAAAAACAGGGCAAAGGCAAAATTCTGGTTTGGAAAATTAATTATTGGTTTGGTTCTTATATCAATATCACCCTTAATAGTCAAACTGATGTTCTACATATCAGGAACATTGACAAAGCAGATAATGAATCTTGCAGATATAGATTTGGCATTGGGTTCATTTAAGGCAGGTATGGGGAAATTCTGGAGTATGTTCAAGTGGTTAACTATTATCCATAGATATGGAGGCATGGATATCTTTTTATTTGATACATCTCTGTTAATGATGCTATACATAATACTTGTGATCAGATATATCATGGTGGGAATACTGGCCGTATTACTGCCCGTTACAATCCTGCTCTATTCATGGGATATAACAAGACACATGGGTAAAACAATTATTGAACAGACGATTATATGGACATTCATGCAAATTGGTTGGGCAGTTGGCTTAATAGTTGTTTCAATATCAATAGCCACATTACCCTCGGTGGCAGAGCAGATTCCAGAACAATACATCTATATAACATCCATTGTTTTCATAATAGCATCTCCATTTATGATATTGGGTGTTATGAACTGGTTGGGGTTTGGTATATTGACATTTGAGATAGTTCAAGCAGCACCGTTAAGCACGGGTGCAGTAGTCTTTGGTGAGACCACAATGGAAAGGGAAGCATTTGTAGAAGAAGAGGTGGTAATAAAACCTCCAGAAAATTATTAAAAATCAATATAAAATGAGGTCTGTAGAAAATAAAAACAACAGGGAAATGTTAATTTCATTAATTTCATTAATTTCAATTCTCCTGAGTTTGTACAATGTGTCAGCATATGACCAAAGGGATATTAAAGAGAGAACTATAATAGAATGCACTGATCATGGAATACTGGAAGAGGTTAAAAATTATCATGGGGATATCCAAAGGATATTAAATCTCTGGGGAACACATTATGAAAGAGGTTACGCTCATGGATATCTATTGGCGGAGGATATTCCCGAAATGTTTAAATATGTTCTGGAGATAAACAACATCAGAGATGATTCTCTATATAATCAAATCAAGAACCAACTACTACCAAAATATTACTTTAAAAACAAATACAATCAAGAACTTCAAGGAATTTATGATGGTATGATTCAGAAATTAAA
>CAZQER010000018.1:20156-22173 GCA_964592095.1 uncultured archaeon | reverse complement strand
TACAATTAAATTCTTATACCAGTCCCTTGGAAGGAACTTTTCTATTGTTAAATCCCTTTTTAGAGGTAGATCTCTATATTCAGAATATTTAAATTTTACCTCAAACCTCGTCTGGTATCTCAAAAGCCTTTCAAGACAATTTGCACAAAGATTCCCACCATATATCCTACTAGGTCTCTTCTCACTTTTGCTTAATTTTCTTATCTTGGATGGTATATCATTTGGTGTTCCAGGTAGCGGTCTGTGACATCTACCACACTTATGTTTAGATGGCTTTTCACTCTTGTAATGCGTTACTGTTCTACCACCTGGTGTTTTTCTTTTAACCTTTTTTACACTTGTTGACCTAAATCTCCTTTGAACCATTTTAATTTTTATTATTTTATTTTTAAAATTAAGTCAATTTGAACAATTTGTTGAGTATCATAGATATTATCATAGCACTTATTAAATACCACCAGAACCAATCCAGATTAAATCCAAAGAGGGAAGCGACCGTTCCAGCATTTCTATACTCCCCCTTTAGCCATCCAAATATAAGTATGAATGGTATTATCGTATAAATCATTGGCTTCATTCCATGCTTGAGATTTTCTATTGTAAGTTTCATCAACTCTTCTTGAGCCTTCTGCGCCTT
The DNA here is from genome assembly GCA_964592095.1 of uncultured archaeon. GTDB lineage: Archaea > Altiarchaeota > Altiarchaeia > IMC4 > QMZM01 > EX4484-2. The sequence goes on along the minus strand of CAZQER010000018.1, from coordinate 21,536 downwards.
CTTTACATGACCATTTTTGGTGGCTTCCTTTATGATTTTTTGCTGTTCTTTTAATCTTTCCTTGATATCCTTCATCTTTTCCATATCAAGAACAGCCATTCTTATAAGGGAACTTAATAGAGCAAGTCCACCAGATATTGCAGAAATTACTAATCCACTGTCTTTAATAATGATACCTAAGGGTGAGATTTCAATCATTTTATCTCAATATATTCTTTAACTCCCCCACAGCAATATCTATTTTATCTTGGGGGTTCTGTATAATCCTTACTGTGCAACCACTGAATATGGAATATGCCATCGCAATGCTTCTGTTTAATTCTTGATGTAATCTAATATCATCCTCAAGTTCCTTGTCCCTGTCTCTTGATTTATCCTTATCCCTTCTAATTGCAATTTCCTCTGGTTTTGCTTCAATTAAAACGAATATATCTGGATTTAACTCCCTCAGAACCCACTCTGGAAATCCCGGTAGAAACCCCTTGGGTGTGCTTATCGTGCAATGTGTATCCAAAACGATATTCTTCTCTTGTGCCATCTGGGCTATCTTACTTCCCGCTAATCTCTGTATCTTTTTCTGCTGTTTTGCATTCAATTTCCTCATCTCGTCTCTATGGTTAACCAAACGAACATTTTTTGCAATATCAAACATAATATCGCCATATGTAATCAAATCATATTCTATTCCCTCATCCGCAAGTTCTTTAAGTGCCTTTTTAGTTACTGTGGTTTTTCCCGTACCAGGTATGCCAGTTATCACAACCAACATTTTAATCCACCAAGTAGGAATAATCCAACTAGGAATATAATAATAAGGATATGTCCATATAAATATACGAATTATCAGAGATTCTCATAACCAGGGGTTCCTCCATCTACAGTTCCCTCTGATAGATTATATTCTGAATAATCTCCAACCCTTATGAGAGTTTTACCATTTCCATTAGCCAAATCTATTTTGTAAATTATAAAATCAATAATACTTCCATGACTATCCTTAAGGTCAATAGGTTTACCAACTTCATTACTTAGAGAACCCTTGCACAGAGTACTGGCGTTTACATGGAGTGCTAAGGAATTTGTATCCACATCAAATTTTTCATAGACCTCCGTTCCCGTCCCACCATCTGTTATTACTGCATATTTTCCAGATTTTAGTATATAACCTCTGTTATTGTAAATTTTGGAATCCGTATGTTTTACATATCCTGGAAGAATCTTCTTATCACATAGTGTCCATCCAGAAAGGTCAATATCCACAGGTGAGGGGTTATAAAGTTCAATCCATTCGCAGTAATCATCATCACATCTTTTCGGATTATACATTATCTCATTTATAATTACCGAACCCGTCATTATTGTAGTTGTAGTTGTTGTAGA
>CAZQER010000018.1:0-20056 GCA_964592095.1 uncultured archaeon | reverse complement strand
TTATCTCATTTATAATTACCGAACCCGTCATTATTGTAGTTGTAGTTGTTGTAGAGGTTAAGGTAGTTGTAGGAGTCAACGTAGTTGTAGTTGTTGTAGAGGTTAAGGTAGTTGTTATTTTTGTTTCTATTGATAAGGTATCAATCACATTCAACATCGAATCCAATAACATTGCAGTATCTCCATCATTGTTCCATATATTATCCCTTCTATGCCAATAAAGGTCCGTTACATTATCGATTCCCTCACCTGTATGAACCCTGACAGATTTCTTAGGGTATAGTTTGAATCCAACAGGAAATTCATATACACGATTTTCTCTATCCCTCAGTATCCATCCACCCATATCCACACTTGAATCTCCATTATTTTTTATTTCCACCCATTCTTTATAAAGATTTAATTCTGAAATTCTCACGGGTTTTTCTGTTTCAGTGGTTGTTGATGATGTTGTGGTTGTTTTGATTGTCGTTATAATTGTTATATTACAATAACTATAATCCTCCACAACAGCCCCATTCGGACATATATATTTTGTTACTACAGTAGTTTTTATCTTAACTCTACTATGATTCCTAGGATTACAATCCCCCAACCTTTCTACCCTCTTACCATCTGGACAGATATATAGATTATTCTGTATTATCTCTGGACAATCACTCTTGTTGGAAACCACACTACCATCATAGCATATATATTTCACCTTTGATTGATTGCTACCAATACAACAACTCAGAATTCCTATAATGAATATCAAATAAAAAATATTTTTCATGGTATTATTCTTTATACCAGTTTAAAAATAAAACCCATTAAAACTGCAGAGATCCCACCAGAAAATGTACCAAAGAAGTTTACCATATGTTTATCAATTATATCCCTTTCAAATATTGCCCCAAAGATACTGTCCATATTACAACCTATAATGCCAGAGACAATCCCTATTGCTAAAAAAACAGGTTTATTGAAAAAAATAGCAATTGAGGATGTAAGAAATGCCCCTATAAATGCGGCAATCGTTCCATAAAGAGACACTGCTCCACTTGTTCCAACCCTGACTCTCTTTCTGAGATTTGTTATTAATCTGGGATTTTTTTCATAGATTTGACCTATCTCTGTAGCAAATGTATCTGCAGTTGCGGTAGACATAGAACCAAGAATTCCAAGTAGAAATAATTCATTATTTGTGATGTAATAGAATATAGAAAAGATTACTGCTGAGCCACCATTTCCAAATACATTTCTGAATGTTCTTATATCCTGTTCCACACCATTCTTCTCCTTTTCATTAAACTTGTATTTACTGACGAGGTTTCCAAAAATGAAAAATGCAAGAACAACATAAATCCAATACCATAATCTGGGATTTCTCAGATATATCAATATCAAAATTGCAGTTCCAACAAAACTCGAAGATAATAATGCACTGAGGTCTATACTTCTTTTTATATACGCCAGAATCAATATCAAGATGGAAACAACAATTGTTACTAATAAAAAAAAATAATCCATTTTAATGATTTAGCTAAAGACAAATAAAAATTAAAAATCAAATAAATTAAAATAACGGTTCATCCTGTATATAATTCTTTCCCAATTTTAGTGCAATTTCTGCCTTCCCAAGCTCCATTCCTAAATATGCCGCATGTGTATAATCCTGAATAAGATTTCTGGATAGTATCCCCTTGTATAACCCCTTTGCATTATTGCCCCTAAATCTCAATTCTGGTTTCTTATCCTTGTAATATATAACCTCTATACTGTCTGTATTTTCATCAACATAGATATGGAATCTTGCATTCTCAAGCCTTGATTTTATTTCATTTTTTGGAGCTACTAATGGAATTTTCTCAATTTCAAGATTCTTTATAGATATATTCATATCACTGAGAGACCTCTTATCCTTCAAATATAGTAAATCAATACCCAAATCCTTTGGTGTCTGCCTTCTTCTCCTTGATAGATACATCATCTTTACTGCTCGTGAAAGTTCTTTTATACATCCCTTTGTTTTTCTGCTCGCCTCGGTGGTAAAGAGAAAGTCTATATCCAACTCCGAGGCTATTAGAGATATCAATGCATTTATGCCTACAGAATCTGCATCCATAAGTTCAGTAACATTTCCAATACCCATCAATAGAGGTAGATTAGAATATCTATGTCTTAGTATATAAAACGCCATCAGAGACTCAAAAAGACCGTGATTTGGAGGATTAAGAATTGGATCGGCAATAATTTTGCTAAGTTCAATATCTTTCAAATATTCTATAAGCTTTTCAATAAGTTTTATTCTTTCATTCACATCCTTGGGTATTCTACCCCCTTTATCCCTTGGTATTATAACCACTGCTGTATTTCTGATATCTCTGTTTATATCTTCCAAAATTCTATAGTTTCCCATATCAAGACTCATTATCATATCTATGTCCGAATCCAATGCTGCAAGAATTTCTGATTCATTTAAGGAATCAATAGATAATGGAAGTTTTGTACACGACCTTAAAATCTTTACAATTGATGGGATCTTCTTGCTATAATCATCATTTGCGACCATTCCTATATCAATTATGCTCGCACCTGATTTTTCATAATAATTCGTAATCCTTTTTAATTCACTTTCATCCAAAAGGGGCACATCTGGAATTTCGGCGATTATATGCATTATTCCTCCAGAGTAGAGTTGCATATATCCTTTTTTACCTATCCTTATCCTGTATTTTTCGGGATAATGAGCATTTTTTAGTTCCTCTTCAAGCGCTTTTTTTATTTCATTATCCAGAATTTCGTCCGCAGGTGTAACTGAAGATAAATATGTATTGGATAATTTGATGATATTTATAACAGTAGGTAAATCGGAGAGATTCCTTGGTCCCTTTAGGCATGGAATATTAAATTTATCTTGAATTACAGAAAAATCGCCCTTTGTGGAACCAGGAACTATTATTTCCGATATATTGGATAAATCTACATTTGAGAGTTCTTTTAAGAGCAATGATGGAGATATAAGAGATGCAACATCTGTATTACATACAAAAATCTCTGTCGGCATATTCAATCTGCTTTGAATGTCTCTTAATGCTCTAACGGCATTTCTACCAGTTATCAAGAGTATTTTTTCCATTTCTTTTTAGTATTTTAGGCTTATAGATTAATATAGGGAGGTGAATTGATGTTATATACAATTGAGGTTAGAATAGAACTAAAAAAGGGGGTTATAGATGCCGAGGGAGAAACGGTAAAAAAATCATTAAGGCTTTTGGGTTATAATGTAGATGGTGTAAATACAATCAAGGTTTACAGCATAAAGATAAATGCCGAATCTAAGGAGAAAGCGATTAATGAGATTGACGAAGCATGCAAAAGACTCCTTGCAAATCCTGTTATACAGAACTACAAAATTTCAGTAAAATGAGTTTATACAAAAAAATCTCAGAGAATGTGTATGAAATAGATATCCTGAATGCATCTAAAAGTGATTTATATAAGATAAGTAAGGACAGGTCATTGGGTTTAAATCTGAATGAAATGAGAAAAATACAGGAATACTTTAGAAGAGAGGGTAGAAATCCAACAGATGTTGAGATAGAGGCATTTGCTCAGGCGTGGAGTGAACATTGTTGCTATAAAACCAGCAGACCCATACTTAAAGAGACTATATTTAAAACCAAAGCACCTCAGAACATCTGTGTTATTTCAGAGGATGCAGGTGTTGTTGAATTTAATAAAGAGTATGCATATGTTGTTGCACTGGAAAGTCATAATCATCCCTCCGCTTTAGACCCGTATGGAGGCGCAGCAACGGGTATTGGTGGCATATTAAGGGATGTTCTATGTATGGGTGCAAAGCCGATAGCATTGGTTGACCCGTTATTTTTTGGTTATCTTGATTATCCATACAAAAAAATTCCCGAGGGAGTTAAGCATCCTAAATTTCTGTTCAGGGGTGTTATTTCAGGAATATCTGCATATGGAAACAGGGTTGGCATCCCAACAGTAGCAGGAATGGTTGAGTTTGATGAAACATATGTTGGAAATTGTTTGGTTAATGTGGGATGTATAGGTATTGTAAAAAAGGATAATATAATACATAGCAGGGCTGAAAATAAAAACGATGTTTACATTATGGCCGGTGGTAAAACGGGTAGAGACGGTATTCATGGAGTTACATTTGCATCTTCAGAACTTGATGAGGAGAGTGAAAAGAGGGATATTCCAGCAGTACAACTTGGTTATGCAATAATGAAAGAACCATTGATACATGCATGCTTAGAAGCAAATGAGAAAAAATTACTTACAGGTTTAAAAGACTTTGGAGGTGGTGGGCTGTCCTGTGTCTCATCAGAGATGGCTTATGCAGGAAATAAAGGAGCTGTCATATACATAGATAAAGTACCATTAAAGGAGGAGGGGTTATCCCCGTGGGAAATATGGGTTTCGGAGAGCCAAGAAAGGATGATGATGACTGTAAAGCCAGAAAATGTTGATAAGGTGCTTGAAATATTTGATTTTTGGGATGTTCCCGCTGTTATTGTGGGAGAGATAGACGAATCAAGAAGGATAAAGGCATTTTATAAGGGAGTAAAGGTTCTTGACTTGGATATGAATTTTCTACTAAGGGGTGTTGTTTATAAAAGAAGGTACAAGATAATCAAAAGAGATTACTCAGAGAAGGAATTCAAGATGCCAAATCTTGAGGATAGCATATCAAAGGTTTTGAATTCCCAAAGGATTGGTAGTAGGGCATGTATTATAAGGAGATATGATTATGAGGTCAAGGGTAATACTGTACTAAAACCAATGCAGGGTTTAATAAACAAGCAGACACATGGTGATGCTGCAGTAATAAAACCCTTAAAGGGAAGTTATCGGGGATTGTCTATAACAACAGATGTTAATCCCAAATTTTGCAAATTAGACCCCTATTGGGGTGCAGCCTCTGCAGTTGAGGAGGTTATTAGAAATCTCGTTTCTGTAAACAGTATACCTCATTCAATGGCAGATTGCCTCAATTTCGGAAATCCTGAAAGGGAGGATAGACTTGGAGATTTTGTAAGATGTTGTGAGGGACTTTATTTTGCTGCGAATTCATTTGGAATTCCATTCATCTCAGGAAATGTTTCATTCTATAACGAAGGTGTAAAGGGCTCCGTAGCTCCGACACCCACGCTTTTGGGTATAGGTATTGTAAAGGATGTTAGAGGTTGTATAACAACAGATCTCAAAAGAAATGGTAATTCTATTTACCTTATAGGAGAAACAAGAAGGGAGATGGGTGCTTCTGAATATTATAGGATTATTGGTATTGAGGGCGGAATCGTTCCAAGGGTTTATCCAGAAAAGACAAAAGAAAACATCAAAAGATTATTGAAGTTAATGAATTTGGGATTAATTAAAAGTTGTCACGACATATCAACAGGTGGTCTGATCGTTTCGCTTGCAGAGATGTCCTTTGGAGGGGATTTAGGCGCTGAAATAGATTTATCACCGATGGGTAAATTAAGAACAGATTTCAAACTTTTTAGCGAATCCAATGGCAGGTGGCTTGTTGAAGTAGGAGAGGATGACAGGGAGGAATTTGAGGATAGAATAGATGCAATTAGAATTGGCGAAATCATAAAAGAGAAGACCATGGAAATAAAGGATAAAAATATGGAAATTTCTCTTGATTTGGAATTGATGAGAGAGAGATGGATGAGTGCGATAGAGATGGAGGAATAAAATGCCAGATGCATGCATTTTGTTGATTGAAGGAACAAACTGCGAGGAAGAGACAAAAAGGGCATTTGAGGCAGTGGGCATTGAAGCAGAACTTGTGCACCTAAAGCAACTTACTGGTGATTGTAGCAAAGACAGAAAAAGGAATCTATTTGATTACAGGGTTTTAATGCTGCCTGGAGGTTGGTCAGCAGGGGATTATGTAAGGGCCGGGGCGATATTTGCCGCAAGAATAAAATCCAGACTTTTTGATGATATAAAGGAGTTTGTTGAATCAGGTAATCTAATCTTTGGTATATGTAATGGATTCCAGATTTTGACAGAGATGGGATTATTACCGGGGTTTAATGGAATATTAAAAGAACCGATATCTTCCCTGACTAATAATCTGACATCGAATTTTCAATGCAGACCAACATATTTGAGACATGTAAATAAATGCCACTTTACATCAAAATTAAAAATAGGTAATGTATTGCAAATTCCTGTAGCACATGCAGAGGGCAGGTTCACATTTGGGAAAAAAGATAAAGAACTTCTTGATAGATTAATAGAAAATGGACAGATTGTATTTAGATATTGCTATGAGAATGGCGAATATGCCAATGATAAATTTCCGTGGAATCCAAATGGTAGTTTGTATGATATTGCAGGTATATGTAATCCCGAGGGAAATATACTTGGGATGATGCCTCACCCTGAGAGGGTCATTTATAAAATACAGGAAAGCGACTGGACAAGAGAACATGAAGGTAAAAAAAACAGGGTGAGAAATAAGACAAATTGGGAGGATTATGGTGATGGAAGGATTATATTTGAAAGTATTGCAGATTACTTAAAGAAATTTTAAAATTTTTCCTTTATTCTTTTATATATCATTATCTATCATATCTATCAACTAAATTTCTCATATAGTTGAGTATTTCATCTCTAAACTCCCCTCTTCTTAAAGCATACTGTATTGTTGCTTTTATATAATCTGACTTATTACCCAAATCGTACCTTTCACCATCAAATTTCAATGCATAGACATCCTGTTTTTTGTTGAGAATCTTTATGGCATCGGTGAGTTGTATCTCGCCACCCTTGCCCGGCTTGGTATTTTCTATTGCATCAAATATCTCGGGTGTTAATATATATCTTCCTATTATTGCAAGATTTGATGGTGCTTCATCCAATTTTGGTTTTTCCACCAGACTCTTTATCTTGTATATGCTATCCTCAAGTTTTTTGCCATTTATTACACCATATTGCTCAATCATATCACTTCTGACTTCAGTTACGGCTATTATAGAACCACTGTATTTCTCATAACAATCAATAAGTTGTTTTGAGCACGGGGTGTTTGAGAATATTATGTCATCACCCAACAAAACTACAAATGGTTCATTCCCAACATGCTTTCTTGCATAGTATATGGCATTTCCCAATCCCAATGCCTCTCTTTGCCTTATATAGTGGATATCCGCCAAATCGGATATATCCTGAACCTCCCTAAGAAATTTCTGTTTACCCTTCTTCTCCAATACATGCTCAAGTTCAAATGATTTATCAAAGTGGTCCTCAATTGCCCTTTTACCTCTACCGGTAATTATGAGAATATCCTCTATACCAGAATTCACAGCCTCCTCCACAACGAATTGGATGACTGGTTTATCAATGAGTGGTAACATCTCCTTTGGTTGAGCCTTTGTTGCCGGTAGGAATCTTGTTCCCAACCCGGCTGCAGGTATTACCGCCTTCATTTTGATTATTTTGATTTATTATTGTTTTATCAATTAAAATTCTCTTTTTATAATAAAATCAGATAAATCCAACAGGTCATCTCTTGCTTTGCTCTTTTTTAGGTTCAATATGGAATTTCTTGCCATTTCTGCATAATTATTCATCATTTGTGTGCAGTATTCTATTGCTCCAGATTCCTTGAAGAGTTCAATCGCATCATTGATTTCCTTTTTTGTATTATTTCTTTGTGATAGAATTCTTAATAATTTTTTCCTTTTATCATTTTTTAAAAATTCAAGTGATTTGATGGCAATTAGATTCTTTTTACACTTGTATATGTCGCTACCTACTGGTTTTCCAAGTTTTTTCTCATCTGCTATTGCACCCAATATATCATCCTTTATCTGAAATGCAATTCCAATATTTAATCCAAATGAACTCAGATTTTCTATTTCCTCTTTATCTCCATTCCCCAGCAATGCACCTACCTTTGCCGCCGTCTCTAAGAGAACCGCAGTTTTCTTTCTTATCATCTCCATATATTCATCCTCTTTCACATCTGTTCTTTTCTCAAATGATATATCCATCTCCTGCCCCTCACATATCATAGCACTAGCATCTGCCAGTATTTTGAACACATCCCTATGACAAATCTTGAACGCATTGGAAAATAGTAAATCTCCGGCAAGAATTGCAGTAGAGTGACCATATATCTCATGCACCGATTTTATACCCCTTCTAAATTCATCTTCATCCATAATATCATCATGAATCAGTGTAAATGTATGAATCAATTCTATCGCAGCGGCTGTTTCAATGACATCTCTATCATCCCCCCCAACAGCCCTGCATGCCAATATACAGATTAAGGGTCTTATTCTCTTCCCGCCAGCAATAATGATATGTTTTGATGCATTATATAGATTTTCAGGTCTACCTATCAATATCTCATTTATTCTTCCATTTACCTCATCTATTAATGGTTGGAATCTGGAAAAGTTCATATTTATTATTTTATTATTTTTATTGTTATACCTTGGTATATTCAAATCTCTTTTCTATTGATTTTTTATGAGCAATGAAACCCTCTGTTTCTGCAATAATTTCTACGGTATCCCTCAAATTTCTCAATCCATCATTATTTATATTCTGAATACTCATGTTTCTTATAAAATCTCTAACACTCAGTTCGGATGCGAATCTTGCGGTCCCTCCTGTTGGTAGGACATGATTTCCTCCAGATGCATAATCTCCTGCCGCTACTGGAGAGAAATCCCCTAAGAATATTGCCCCAGCATTTCTAATCTCATTGACTATATTCTCAGGGTTTTCCGTCATAATTTCAATATGCTCTGGAGCGTAGAGATTTGCAAATTCAATAGATTCTTCAATATCCTTTGTGAGTATTGTAATATAATTCTGTAGGTTATCAGTAAGCCATTTTCTCCTTAAATCTTTTAAATCCTCCATCTGCATCTGAAGTTCATTCTCAACATCAGATGTAATTTTCTTAGAATGTGTAACAAGTATTGCATAAGAATTTGGGTCATGTTCTAACTGGGCTAAAATATCTGCAGCAATGAATTTTGGTTTTGCTGTATCATCTGCAATAATTAGAATCTCCGAGGGTCCTGCTGGCATATCAATATCCACCTGACCATATACCAGCATCTTTGCAGCCATAACATATTTATTTCCAGGACCAACAATTTTATCAACTCTTGGTATGGATTCGGTTCCATAGGCAAGTGCTGCTATTGCCTGTGCACCACCAACCCTATAAATCTCCCTTACATTGCAGATATCTGCAGCTACGAGAATTACATCCGATATGGGAGGGGGTGAAACAATAACTACTCTTTCAACACCTGCTGCTTTTGCAGGAATGCATGTCATAAGCACAGTTGATGGATAGGATGCCCTACCTCCAGGTATGTAACAACCAATATTTTTGATTGGAACAATCTTTTCTTTTATTAGAACCCCCTTATTTATCTCTATCCCCCACTCTTTCTCTATTCTGTCGTATTGTTCAGCATGATACTTCCCAATATTCTCTGCCGCTTTTTCAAGCGCGTTTATAACCCTTTTATTGACCCTAGAATATGCTTCTCTTATCTCCCTTTCTGAAACCCTTATATTCTCCTTTGATAGATTAAATTTATCAAGTTTCCTGGTAAGTATGAATAGCACAGAATCCCCATTCTTCCTGACCTGAGATATTATTGGTCTTACACTACCTATTACATCATCCAAGGAAATTCTTTTTCTCTTTATTATATCCTCAAGTTTTTCTGCATTTTCTTTATTATATAATATGGTTTCCATACAACATCTACCATCAGATTATAAAATCTTTATTACATTAGAGCCAATTGGTGCATTAATATTGAGCGATACAGGTAAGCATTTCACCTTCATTAGCAATCCTATCCTTCCTCTGGTTCTTTCTGGGTAATCAATTAGTGTTTCATAACACCCCATACCCTTTGCAATAACAAAATCTACATTATCATAGATTCTTTGGAATTCCTTGGTGGTTTTTTCAAACCATACACCTATTGAATCCCCTCTTGGTATTATATTGTAATTATTATCAAGACCCGCCTTTTTTATATCATCTATACATGCATCATCCTGAACTGGCCTTGAAAGTGGAGATATATAAACCGTAGCATACCTACTAATATCCTCTATGAGTATCTTATCCATAATTACTTCTGCAGCATTATCAGTTACATACAGAATCCTTTTTGAATTCTTCACTATATTATAAATCTTGTCTGAATCATCAATAGATAAACTTCCATTAATAACATCAAATATTTCATCCTCCAATTTACTTAGGTCCGGTTTATGGTCTCTTGCTCCAAATTCAAGTGTGTTTCCAGCAAGTGCTATCCTCAAAGCAGTAATGAATCTTTCCTTATCATTATCTATTTTATCTATATGATCCTTCAGTGTCGGATATAATTTTAATGCAGCACTAAAACTTTTATCTTTTATATCCTTCATTGGGTCTTTGTTGTGAGTTATTGATTCTATTATTTTATTTCTTTCATATGCCAGTTTGGTTGTTGTTAAATTTTCTGTAAAATTTTCCGCAAAAAATTTTGATACCGCCCTTATTACCTCGTATTTTTTCTCCCCACCCTCATTTTCACAGAACATCAATGCCCTCTGAAGCATACAGGGAGCACATTCTGGGTAAAGTTTCATTACAAACACGCAAGGAATAAACCTTGCGCTTTCACCTCCTTTATTTTTGAAATTGACATTTTGTATGATTATATATTACATACTCCACACTTCAGTGTGGAGTTGTTTGATTTTCATATATTTATATATTCCATATAATATATTTTATTTATCTTAGAATGGATGTTAAAATTATCAAGAATAAGAAGGATAGTTTGGAAATAGAGATAGATGATAATATAATACTGCCAGTTATAGCAGATACATTAATAAAAAATGGAGTTGACGCGTATTTTTATAATCCCCACCCATTACTCCCCGGTTTTAGATTGCATATAGATTCTGATAAACCAATTGGTACATTAAAGAACGCCATTAAGATAGTTAAGGATAATTTAAATGAATTTGCTCAACTTCTTCAGGTAGAAATGAAATAAATCTATTTTTATTTATAATTTTTATATATCCTATAAAATATATAATATAATAGTTTTGTTTTGAGTTATATATCAAAATATCTCTTATGGTGATATCCAATGGCTAAAAGTTATATGGAAATCATGAACCTGTTCCTGCACGATAAACCCACAAATATAGTATTAAAACTAAAGGATTCTCAAGGAAAATATGCATCTATTCTTTCAAAGGAGACTGATTGCACATACACACATACATTAAAGATATTAACACAGTTGGAGGATTATGGTATAGTAAAATTTGAAAAGAAAGGTAGAATCAAGGAGGTTAAATTGACACCCATTGGTGCAGATATAGCACATGAACTGGAGGGGCTTTCAAGGCAAATAGAAAGGTTATCCAAGGAAATAGAAAGTATGGATAAGGAATTTCAAGAATAATGGAAATCTATAATCTCAAATCTATAATATCATCTGATTTTGGACCAGTAGATAATAATGTAACATTTACACCAATCTCCTTCTCGATATTCTCTATATACTCCCTTGCCCTTTTTGATAATTTATCATACTCCTTAACACCCTTGCACTCTGGAAATATCTTATCTATACAGGTTATGCAGATATTTGTTGCACCATTTACCATCGCAGAATACTTGGCAAGTTCCATATCAAATATACCTACCCTTCTCTTCCTATGAGTCACAGTACCCCATTCATCCAGATATTTAGATAAAATATCGTTGATATCATTGCCATAAATACCTTTGTTTTGGGCATCCTTCAATACATCCTGCCAAATTGGAAATTTAGCAATATTCTCCTCTGTTATCATGGATTTCATTGGTCCCTCTCCAACTCTGGTTGTGTATGCTTTATAAACAACAATCACCTCCTTAACCTTTGTAGGTCCAATTCCAACATCTACCGCAGCCATAGATGCAGATGTATCCTTTGATGTAACAAAGGGATATGTACCATAGAACAATGAAAGCCCAAAACCCTGACTTGCCTCTATCAATATCCGCTTTCCATTCTCTATTGCATTATTTATTTCCAGTGGTACATCAGTAATAAAAGATTTCAATTCTGGAATATCCTTTGCTAATTTTATGGTTCTATATGCCCTCTCAGCATTTGCAGGTCCACAGCCACTACCTGTAGTGCCAATCTCCCTTTTTAGATGAGTATCTGACATATCTTCCATCCTGTGCCTGTCCTCTATAATACCGCACCTTTTGTCAATAAATATCCTGCCTTTTGTTTTTGTAATATTCACTTCCTCCAAAAATCTTTTTGGATTTATTAATACTCCCGCACCTATCAGAAGTACAGCACTCTCATTTACAAAACCACATGGTATCATCCTAAGACCATATCTTCTGTTTTTATAGAACACAGTATGTCCGGCATTCGGTCCAACACCCGCCCTTACAACGATATCTATATCATCCTTATTGGCAAGATATGAGACAATTTTTCCCTTCCCCTCATCTCCAAAATGCCCCCCCACAATTATAGTAACCATTTTACTATTTTACTCTACCGTAGTCATCTTTTATACGAATAACATCATATAACTCTGGTGTGCTCACTTCTATAATCATCAAATCCTCCACCGCCTCAAGAGAATGTGCCTCTCCAGGATTTATTGTAATACTCTCACCTATATTTACCATTCTTGTGCTATTATCCTTCATAATAACCTTCAATTTGCCTTTGAGTACATACATACTCTCCTTCTTATTTTTATGGTAGTGCAGTGATGTTCTATGGCCCTTATTAATCTCAAGTATTTTCCCTGCATATTCTTTCTCTTCTACAATCCATATCTCTCTCCCCCATGGTTTTTTAATAACTGTTGGTTTTTTTACCTTCATATTCTCCATATCCGTTAGAAACTACCTTAATACCACTATCAACTATATCGAAATTGATTCTTATACCATCCATCATAAATTTATGTTTCTTCAAAATTGCGCTTCTGTATCTATCAGAAATCTTCAATTCTATAATTATCTTTGACCAATATTTAATTATATCACCACCTACGGGAACAATCCTGCCACTTTCTATATCCGTATATACTTGATTTGTCATAAGTATTGGAATATTGTTTTTTCTTGCAATTCCCATCAATTGAGCAATAATCCTACCAAGTTCCTTGACATCTCTATCCTCCTCCAATCTATAAAGAACACCAATGGAGTCAACAATAACCAATTTTGCATCGCTTTTGTTCACTAACTCATTCAACTTCATAATTGCAACCTTCTGCTCATCAAAGTCATTGGGCTCAATAACCATTATATTTTTTAAAATATTATCAACATTTTCCCCACATATCTGTTTTAATCTCTCTGGGGAGAAGCCACCCTCGGAATCAATATAGATTACCTTACTATCCTTAGCAACAGATGCAGCAGCAATTAAGGCAATGTTTGTCTTTCCAGAGTTCGGAGGACCATAAAGACAGGTTATTGTTCTGGGTATTAAACCACCAATAATTAACCTCTTTAGCATTTTTTCAATATTGGTCATTTTATGGAATATTAATTGAATTTAACAAAAAATAATTAAATATCTTTATATTTTCAAATACTACCCTCCATATCTCCGATAAAGATCTATACATACCTTTTTCAAATCTTTTCTCTTTCCCATACCTATTCTATCGAAGTAATCCTCTATCAGATTTTCACTGATGACCATTTTCTTATGTATTTCCGGTATCCCCCACATAGATTTAGGGTTTATATTCACATCAAGAATGGTAAAGTCCGTATATTCCGAATTCCAGTCATGTCTTATATTCAGGTATTCTCCATCCAGTTCCACATCTATATTTATCTGCAGGCAATTCACCCTACCAATATTCTTCTTGATTATATTCTCTATATATGAATTAACACCTTCTGGACTCATAACCCCAACATCCTCCCTAATCCTCTTCATAGAGGCAGAATTGACATTTATAAATACCGGATTTTCAAAATCAAAATCTTTAAATACAAGGAAGCCATTATCGTTTTCAGCCTCATTGAAACTTATCCTTTCTGTGCTTCCTACATAAAATGCAGGTGTTATATCACATATCTCCTTAATCCTCTGATGCTTGTGTACATGTCCAAAAAGAATCAAATCATATTTTTCTGCAACACTCCTCAAACATTTCAATGATATTTCATACGGTTCCAAATATTTTTCAACCCCTTGATGTAAACACAATATATTATAATCTATATCATAATTATCATAATTACCTCTGTTATTATTGTCCAGATCCCTGCTAATCCCCATAAGTTTCTCCTCAACCATATCTCTCCTTCTCATGAATTGGAATCCGTGAATAGCCAGATTCTTTCCAGAAATATTCAGCATCACATGTGGATTTTCATGTGTTAGAACATGGATGTTATCATGTATATCAGAGAACAATAGTGTATAACTACTTCCTAAATGACCCTCAATCTCATGATTCCCTATACACATAACTATAGGCATCTTTTTAGCAAGTCTCTTCAATTCTCTAAAGGTTATTTTCATAGTATATGGATCTGGTTTGGAATAATGAAACAGGTCTCCCAAAAAGATTATTAAATCCGGATTATTTTCCTCCGCCTTTTTCACTGCATCTAAAAAAGCATCTCTGTAGTCATTTAATCTCTGTAGTTTCATTCTATGTCTATAGCCAAGATGTGAATCAGATATTGCACATATTGTTACCATTTTTTAATATATCAATTTTACAAAAAAATTTATCCCATAATTACCTTCCCAATGATATCACCCCTTCCAACCAATCCAAATTTTGTCGAATCCATGGTGCCTTGTGGTATATTGCCCAAAATGAGATATACATTGTCTGGAATAACACCATTATAATCCCTCTCATAAAGTGAAAGCATTTTATACCTCTGTTTATTGAAGATATAGGGTCTTCCCTCAGAATTCCTTACAACCTTGTTATTGATTATCAAATTCCATCTGCTATTATTATCCACACATTCTAAATGAAATTTATCATTTGGTATGCCCTTTACTATTTTAATTATTGGCACATCACTTCCCGAATAATTATAGACGATAATATCATCTCTTTCTATTGGATGACAATTATAATAACCAAGAAGAATTTTCACTTCTTGACTGGAGTTTATTAATGGATATAAAGAATTGCCTCTCACAATTCTCTGCTCAACTTTGATAGGACACTCAGATTCTGATAATACCTCATTATTAAATTTCTGTAATGGAACAAGAAAGATAAGAAAGAGTATAACAATAACAACAATGGCAAACATATAGATAAAATATCCTATTTTATTATCCATTTTATTAAAGTATTAAAAGAGAATTGATATTATTTGCTATATCTGAATAACATCTGGTTTTCTATACTTTATTGCCAAATAGCATATACTCACTATCATAGGTAAAAGCAATATATCATTTAGGGCTACAATATATAAATTGATTATCTTAAATGTTGCCTCTAAGCTCTCAATAAAAAGTAGTGATATAGAAGCAACGATAAGCCAAAAAACCTGTCTCTTATCCATTACATTATCAATTGATATGTAATCATGAATCAAATCCACAATCACGTACATCATCAAAACCAGAAAATAAAACATGAAGATAAAATAACAATCTCCAACAACAGCATGGTATCTCCAAGGACCCATCTCAACACCCTTTACAATATGGTTCGTCAAAAGCAAGATCAGTGTCGTGGGCATAAATACCACCAGTACAAAGAGTAGCAATGATATAGTTATTGAAATTCTCCTTATTGTCTTCTTAATTGGAAAAATTGAAATCAGATATACAAGAACGCCAGGCAACAGAAGGAGGGGAATGTATCTGATTTTTGCCCAGAAAAAACAATCATCCGGAGTTGTAGAAATTCTCATCATATATATTGAAAACGACCAAATAAAGCACAATATCAATAACCAGATAAATACCCTGCTTACCCTATCACCAAATCTTTTTATAATAATATATAATATTGTAAAAATACTTGCAAGCCAACTAACCAATGAAGGAATTGTATGGGGATTCATTATTCGTTTATTCGTTATTATATATCAAAACATTAACCGGTCCAATTATAGTTTAATATTGAAATTATAGTTTATTATTATGTTATTATTTATTGTATCTTTATCATATTTTAATCTTATGATCCAACATAAAAATAAATTTCAAATTCTCAACTATATTCTGCATTTATATGAATGTATTCTGGTGAAAGGTCGCATCCAAATGCAACTGCCCTTTCTTCTCCAGAATGCAAATCAACTATGATTCTAAAATTATCATTCTTAAGAACCTCTCTCGCTCCTTTCAAATCATTTACCTCTCCACCCTCTATTACAACTGCAGTTCTCTTATTTTTCCCACACGTTTCGAATATTATATCAATATTCTCAAATTCATAATTTACCTTCGAGCCTAATGCTGCAGCAATTCTCCCCCAATTTGGATTCTCACCATGGATAGCACTCTTTACCAAAGAGCTTGAAACAATTGCCTTTGCACCATTTCTTGCATCATCTCTACTCTTTGCTCCTTTAACTTCAACCTCCATGAATTTTGTTACCCCCTCACCATCACTGGCAATCATTCTTGCAAATTCCTTTGTGATATAATTCAGAGCATACTGAAAATCATCCTTTGTACATTTTTTCTTACCGTTACTCATCAACAATACAGTATCGTTTGTGCTCATATCATTATCTATAACAAGCATATTAAAACTTTCATCTACGGCAATTTCAAGAGCATTCTGTAAATCATATCTGCTTAAATTGGCATTGGTTGTAAGGAAACATAGCATTGTAGCCAAATCTGGAGCAATCATGCCTGCACCCTTTGCAATCCCTCCAATCTTTATTCCATTATATTCAATAGAAAGTTCCTTCATTTTTGTATCAGTGGTCATTATCGCCCTTGCAGCATTTTTACTTCCATTTGATGAATTTGAAAGCAATTTACATGCTTTATCTACGAGTATCTCTATTAGTTCCATATTCAATCTTTTGCCTATTATCCCAGTAGATGCAATCCCGACATTCCTTTCATTGATATTCAATCTCTTTGCCGTCATCTTGCATATCTCTTCAGCATCCCTTAAACCATCTTTAACACACGAGTTTGCATTTCCAGAATTTATAACAATTGCCTGAAAACCATTATCTATTCTCTTTTTATCAAGCATTACAGATGCAGATTTTATTCTATTGGTTGTAAAAACACCTGCAGTCTTACAGATACTATCATTTACGATTAGTGCTAAACCATATTTACCCTCTCTAACACCAGAGGCTTTAAAATTGTCTATACATACACCCCATTCGGTTTTTACTATCCTCCCCACACTCATGATTTACTTATTAAACTTTCATTCAAAAATATCAATAATGAAGTTTAAGGAGGCATGTGCTGTATTTGGTATACGCTCTGATAAGGTTGTTTTTGATCGTATTTATTATGGATTATACTCCTTACAACACAGAGGTCAGGAATCTGCAGGGATTGCTATTTTTAATGGAAATCTTCAAATCCACAAGGGAATGGGTCTCGTATCGTCAGTTTTTGAGAACAAATTCATAGATGGCAATACGGGAATAGGACATGTCAGATATTCTACAAAAGGTGGGTCAAAAATAGAGAATGCCCAGCCAATTATCATAAACTATGGGGGAGGTAGTTTTGCAATTGCACATAATGGTCATTTGGTAAATGGAGATGAATTGAAGGAAGAATTGAAAAATAAAGGAGCAATATTCAGCACTGATACAGATACTGAGGTTATAGCACAATTAATAGCCCAAGAACATATGAAAACAGATGATTTTATTAAAGGAATAAAAAATGCCATGAAGAAGTTGAAGGGTGCTTATTCACTAATCCTATTAAAAGAGGATATAATAATAGCAGTGAGGGACCCTAATGGGTTCAGACCACTTGTTTATGGAAGTGATGATAATACTCATGTGGTAGCATCAGAGAGTTGCGCACTTGATCCATTGGGAATAAAAATGATTAGAGATGTAAAGCCAGGTGAGATTTTGGTTATAGGTGATAAAGTAGAATCCTACAGAGAACCCAGAGAAAGGACTTCCATATGTATGTTTGAATATGTTTATTTTGCAAGAGCCGATTCAATAATCGATAACATCAGTGTTTATAATGTAAGGAAAAAACTGGGGGAAAATCTTTATAAGGAGGCTCCTGTTGATGCCGATTTGATAACTGCAATTCCAGATTCGGGCATTACAGCGGCAATAGGTTACTCCAGAATATCCAAAATTCCTTATGGGGAAAGTTTAATAAAAAATAGATATCTTGGAAGGACATTTATCATGCCAGAACAGAAGGAGAGGGAAAAGGGTGTAAAAATAAAGCTTAACCCAATAAGAAGTGAGATTAATGGGAAGAGGATAATATTGATAGACGATTCCATTGTTAGGGGAACTACTATCAAAGGTATAATAGAGCAATTAAGAAATGCTGGAGCAAAGGAGATTCATGTAAGAATCTCATGCCCACCTATCAGGAATCCATGTTACTATGGAATAGATATGCAGACATATGATGAATTTATCGCCAGAGAAAAGGATATAGATGAAATTAGAGATGAGATAGGTGCAGATTCTCTGGCATATAATAGCATAGAGAGCCTCATAGATGCAATAGGTCTGCCAAAAGACAGATTATGTATGGCTTGTTTGAATGGAGATTATCCAATAAAGGAAGAGCAGAGGAGATTACTATTTGAATAAATCGTAAAGTGATATATTGGATTTATTAGATTTTAAAGCATAATAGTTATTGTTTGTTTAATTGTTGAACATACAATGTATCTGATTGCAGGTATCGACCCAGGAACAACAACTGGGATTGCCATCTTAAATCTTAATGGAAAACTCCTCAGCCTTACAAGTTCAAAGGATATGAGTTTAGATAAGATTATTGAATATCTCATCTCTTTTGGAAAGGTATCCCTGATTGCCATAGATGTTCCTACATCACCGAAGATTATTTCAAAACTATCTGCACAACTTGGTTCTGAACTTTATTTACCTGAAGAGCCATTATCCATAAAGGAGAAGATAGAACTTACCAAGGAATATAAAACCACGGGTGCACATCAAAGAGATGCCCTTGCATCTGCCCTGAATGCATTTAATCACTATAAAAACAAATTCAGGAAGATAGAAAATATAAACACAAATATTCCCATAGTTGAAATAAAAAATTTGGTGATTCGTGGTAAATCTATTGATGATGCAATAAAAATCTTAGAGGAGAAATCCGATGGAAAGAAAACATTGAAAAAGAAATCACAACCTCAAACAGCAACAACCAAATCAAAATATATTCCATCAGAGTATAAAATAATCAGGAAGCTCAAGAAAGATATTTCATTCCTTAAAGAAGAGATAATATCAAAGGACAATGAAATTAAAAGACTGAGAAGGATTATTAAGGATATAAAAAGAAAATACAGGATTGAACTTTTGAGAGATAGGGAGATACATCAAAGAGAGCAGTATATTAAATCTTTGGAATTTAAGATAACTGACTTAAATGAAAGGATAATAAGGATCGAAGATATAAAGAACATCCTCAAACCTCTCGTAAATGGGGATATAAGAGGGGTTGGAATTTTTCCAGATGTTTATGATGGACTAACATTTGTAAAAAGAAAACCAAGGAAAAATGAATTAGAAAATATGAAAAATAAAATAGAAATTGCATTTGTGGAAGATATAGAAAGGTATAAATATCTAAATAAAATAGGCATTACAATTGCAGATTCGGGAGTTTTAAAAGAGATAGATGGATTTTTTTATATTGAAAAGAAAAAACTTGATAAAATAGAAAAAATTAAACCCGAGATTTCAATAGAGAGGATAATAAGAGATTATAGGGAAAGTAGAGAAGGATTAATTAATAGATAGATGAAAATAAAATAAAAATCAAACAAC
>CAZQER010000017.1:18311-23017 GCA_964592095.1 uncultured archaeon | reverse complement strand
TATTATAATATAATAATTTAGTTATCCAAGTGGAATATATTAAAGCAATAATGGCAAAATGGCGGATATAAAAAAACTAAGATTTGGTAACAGGGAATTTAAGGCTGATGTAAGATATCTCTCAGATATGAAAGATATTTTATATGATAAGGAATGGTTTTATTCTATAGACAATCCAGAGAATATGGCAATATATCTCATGTATAGAGATTTATTTATGGATGAAGACGACAGAGATATCATAAAGAAAAACAATCTCAGGTATGATATTACAATTATACCACCATTTAATTTAGGTTGCGAGTATGTAAAGACCATGGGGCATTTCCATCCGAATATCCCCGGCAGTAGCCTTTCATTTACAGAGATATACGAGGTGTTGGAGGGGAGAGCGCATTATTTATTACAGAAAAATAAGAATGACGATGTTTTGGATGTTGTTCTTTTTGAGGCAAAAAAGGGAGATAAGGTAATCATTCCACCAAATTATGGGCATATCACAATAAATCCAACGAAAGATGAGTTAAAGATGGCAAACTGGGTTTCAAATGCCTTCTCATCTGAGTATGAAAAAATAAAAAAAATGGGTGGTGGTGCCTATTTTGAACTTGTTGATAACACCTTTATAAAAAATAAAAATTATGATAATCTGCCAGAGTTGAGGAAATTAAGGACAAAGGATTTCAATGATTTTGGAATTAAAAAAGGAAAGGATATGTATCTCATTATCAGAGAAGACCCAGAATTATTAGAGTTTTTGAATAAACCACAGGATTATATTGATATTTTTGATAGTATATTGATTTAGATTTATAAAATGCTTTATTGGTAATCCAAGTCTACTCTTATTATTGCTGTCTTCAATAAGAATCCCAAAAATCCTCCAATATCTATATAACCTCACACATATAATATAACAATAAAAAATTAGAGTTTTCAATTGAAAAATGAAGTTTTATAGAATTGCATTAATATTACTTTTATTTTCCACATATAGTTTCAGGACTCCTATCTGGTTTTTTGGATAAAGATGTTTTATTAGACAAGATAGTTACCGATATTTCAAAAGGTTATTTGAGTTTGATAATATCTGAGAATATAGAATAATGAAATATAATATATTGGGAGGCGTGGCGTAATAAAGACGTTATTTTGCTTCAGATGGATCGATTTAATGAATCAATAGAGGCATTCAATAAAGCAATAGAAATCAATCCCACCAAGGAAGTTATTGGTAGCAGGGATTTTGTTTTAGGCATTATGAAAAATAGATCCAAGAATGCATCATAAAGTAAATTGCCTGACATTCCAATTCCACATTCTCATTCAAATTGTGGGATTGTTTGATTTATACCAATCAAGACTTTCTGTAATATAGTTAATAAAATTGATAAAGAAATCCTTCGTTTCATTATTCATTCTCGTTTTATGTATTAGTTTAATTGCATTTTCTGCATGCTTTTTTGATTTATCTCTTGCATTTTCTAAGCCATATTTTCTTATAATCATTTTTGCAATTTCTATATCATCTTCTGCAGGGTTCTTATTTTTCAGTATTTCTTTCAATATTCTGGATTTCATGTCTGGGGCATTTTTTAGTGCATATATTATATGCAATGGTTTCTTTCCCAGCACAATATCTCCAATTGTTGGTCTTCCATACTCCTCATCTGTTGAAAATGTCCCTATTATATCATCCTGAATGTCAAATGAATAGCCAATATTTGTTGCTATTTCCTTTAAAAGTTCGATCTCATCCTCAGAAACCTCTGCAAGAATTGCCCCACTTAACATGGTTGCTCTAAAGAGTGATGCTGCTCTCTTTGATGCCATCTGATACCATTCGTCAACATCAGGTTCTTTAAATTCAAATAAAAGGTCTAAGATTTGACTTTCATTAACATTGCAATAATCAGAATTTATCAATGAAATCACCCCGTTTTTCAGATTTATATCAAATTCTGAATTTAATATTAACTCCAATGATAAAGAATAGAGAATATTTCCTGAAAATACTGCAGTTCCATTACCGAATCTATCAGATACATCTTCAAAGATTTTATGAAATGCTAAACCTCCTCTCCTAAGGTCATCCATATCAATCAAATCATCGTGGATCAAAATAGAATGTCTGTATAATTCTATACCTACACATACATCTAAAATTTTTTTATCTATCTTTCCCTTATACCCCTTATAAACCAATAAGGTGCTACATGATGCCAATCTTTTACCCTTTCTTAGAACATATTTCTTTAATTCATTATAAACCTTAACTATGAATTCATTATACTTGGTAGATTCACTAATCTTTTTCTTAAAAAATTTATTTATTTCATTCTCTATTTTTGTTCCATATTTGTCCAATGTTTTGTTGAAGTCTTTCATTATAACACGCAAGGATACTGCAACCTTTCAAGTTGCAGACGAATCCCTACCTTGCTTTTCACCCCTTTTGTTTTTGAAATTTATATTTTTATATTTCTATAAAATCCAAATCGTTTGGAATAAAGATGTTCGGAAAAATATTTTTTGCCTCCTTTATACCCTTATCAATAATTTCTTTCCTGCTTATATGAACCAAAGCCAATCTTTTTGAATTTGATTCCTTTGCAAATTTTACAGATTTCATTATTGATGAATGACCCTCTATATTTTCTTTATATGCCTCGGCGATCAGTAAATCGGAATTCTTTGCAATTTTTATAACCTCTTTTGTAGGAATTCCATCTCCAGTGTATGTTACTCTCCCGTCCCTTTTTATAGAAACTGCAAGACAAGGAACTGAATGCTCCATAGGAGCGAATGAGAATCTATAATCCTCAAATCTATAACTATTTCTCACATTTTTAATATTGATTTTAAAATTCAAATCATCAAAATTCTTTCTATATGCTAAATAAAGAAGATTTCTTATATATTCTTCAATCTCTATGGGACCAATAATATTCAGGGTATTTTTTCTCGATTCTTCGTAACATGTCACTAAAAAAGAAGGTAAAGAAAAATAGTGGTCTGCATGGAGATGTGAGATAAAAATAACTTCTATTCTTTTCAGTTTAAATTTTATTCTCATCAATTGTTGTAGTGTGGTTAAACCACAATCTAAAAGTACCTTCTCATCTATTAAAATACTTGTGTTTGCTCTCTCACTAAATGCCTCACCAGTCCCCAAGAAAAGAATTTTCATCTCCCTATTCAATCTTTGGTAGATTTTTCAATGCCTGTTTTACCAAATCTACTGGATACTCATAGTCAATAAGTTTTCCTTGATGATATGCATCATATGCTGCTAAATCAAAGTGTCCATGCCCGGAATTATTGAAGAATATCACCTTTTCCTCATTAGTCTCTTTACAGCGTAATGCTTCATCTATTGCTGCTTTTACACAGTGTGCTGTTTCTGGAGCAACCACAAACCCCTCTGTTTCAGCAAATAATGATGCGGCCTTAAATACCTCATTCTGGTGATATGCATTTGCCTTTATCACACCCTCCTTCACAAGTTTACATAGTAATGGTGCATCTCCATGATATCTAAGTCCTCCAGCATGAATCGGTGGAGGTACAAAGTCATGACCCAAGGTATACATCTTAAGTAATGGTGTCATTTCTGCAGTATCGCCAAAATCATATGCATATAGACCCTTTGTTAGGGTTGGACATGCCATTGGTTCACAAGCAACAACCTCTATCTCTGGCTTCTTTCCAGTTATCTTATCTCCTACAAACGGAAACACTGCACCACAGAAATTACTTCCTCCACCAACACATCCATAGAGTACATCTGGATACTCATCAATCAGTTCAAATTGTTTCTTTGCCTCTAAACCAACTATCGTTTGATGTAATATCACATGATTTAATACACTACCGAGAGAGTAATTTGTATTGTCATGTGTTGCTGCATCCTCCACCGCTTCTGATATTGCTATTCCAAGACTCCCTGGCGAATCAGGGTCATTTTCAAGTATTTTTCTACCTGTTTGGGTTACATTTGATGGTGAGGGTATACATTCAGCACCCCAGATCTTCATTAGAATTCTTCTATAAGGCTTCTGTTCATAACTTATCTTTACCATATATATTGTACATTCCAAATCAAATAGACATGTTCCAAATGCCAGGGCTGAGCCCCACTGACCGGCCCCTGTTTCTGTGGTTATTCTCTCTATTCCCTCCTTCATATTATAATAGGCTTGTGCAACTGCAGTATTTGGTTTATGACTACCCGGTGGTGAGACGCCCTCCCATTTATAATATATTTTCGCCGGTGTTTTTAATTTCTTTTCTAATTTTACAGCTCTATAGAGGGGAGCAGGTCTCCATATTCTGTATACATCTAAAATCTCATCTGGAATTTTGATATATCTCTCCTGACTTACCTCCTGCTTTATCAATTCCATTGGAAATATCGCTTTAAGGTCATCTGGTGTACATGGCTTTAATGTTGCTGGATTTAATGGAGGGTCTAATGGCGTCTTTAAATCAGCCTGTATATTATACCATTTTTTTGGTATCTCCTCCTCATCCAACAATATCTTCTCATTCATTTTATCACCCATTTATTATTGAATAGAATACAGATAGATTATTTGGAATGTATATAAATAAACCAAAATGTTTGTATATGTACAATTGAGATACATCTATGTTAACTTAATGCAATATGCATAAACAGTATTTGTTACACCAGTTGGCTATCA
>CAZQER010000017.1:0-18211 GCA_964592095.1 uncultured archaeon | reverse complement strand
ATGTTAACTTAATGCAATATGCATAAACAGTATTTGTTACACCAGTTGGCTATCATATCTATTTCCTTTTTTAGTCACAACAGTAAATATAAAAACAATATCCTTCATTGTCATGGCTTGAGTCCGTCCACATTTTTAATCCTCTCATTACTTTTCCAGAAGGACATATATCCTCATCCCATCCTCCCCATACCGTATTGCATTCTCCTACTGGTCCATACCAAGCACATCCACCTTTTCCCGGCCAACTTGTTCTACAATATTTGAGATTACATCACTTCATACCTTTAATATGTTTTGATGCATATAGCATATGCTTTTGTTCTCGCGTCATTTTGAGCAGCCTTCCAACTATGATCTGTATCAGGATAGGAGTACGCCCAATCCAGCTTGCCACTGCAACCCCCTTCTTTACCGTCAAATCCTCCTCCTACTACTTTGTATCCCGCTGGGCATTCAACTCTAGAAACCCCACTACACTCACTCCAACTTGAAGCATGAACTATTCTAATATTTATTCCACTTATTCCTTCCGGCCAACTTGTTCTACAATCACCCCGGATGCATATCTTATCATTTGTTTCTATCCACTTGTTGGCATGAATAGCACCATCTGCGTAAATATCATATGTATGAACCCCACAGCTCCAGCCATTGGGACATGATGGAGATCTGCCAGCAGTCCCTAATCTTCCACTTATTTTAATATCACTTCCTGTTTGATATATTACAGAATTACCCAAACTTTTAGATCCAGTCCACTTTGGTATATAATTTGTAGTTCCACTTCCTGACAATCCATCACCGCCAACATCAACACAAACAGGACCTGAGGAAGAACCCAAATTAAATGATCTGATTGCCTTACCAGATGGACAACTTTTTGACGGATATTTAAGCCCTACACTATTAGAACCAACTGAAATGCCTGTACCTGCACCTACGTGTAATGTAACATCTCCAGATGTTCCACCACCCGTTAAACCATTACCAGCATAAACTGCCGTTATATCTCCACCGCCTCCACCTGGCCAACTACTTCTGCAATCATCTCCAATACACAAACCACTCCTCCCCTTAACATAACCATCTACATCCAATCTCTTTGTTGGTGAAGTTACGCCAATACCGACCTTACCAGGAAAGCTCCATATATCATTTACATCACCGGAAAATGTCCCTGAACCTATCTCCGATGCTGGATGTCCTGGATTTGGCGGTGGTGATGGAGAGGATAGAACAATAACGACTGCAATAATCAATACAAGAAAAATCAGAATTCCATACCTTTTTTTAATATTTATTTTCATTACAAACACGCAAGGAATAACCTTGCGCTTTCACCCCCTTTGTTTTTTGAAATTGTAAGTTACATACTCCACATTAAAGTGTGATAAAGTGTGGAGTTGTTTGATCTTACATAATTATAATTTATATTATAATTTATATTATTAATTAGATTATTATAAATATATTTAGTTAAATATTCAAACACAATTTTAAAGGAAAAACGCTCCAAGGTAAGATCATATATATTCTTAATCGCTTCTGTCCAGTTTTAAAAAGTTGTGATTTTTTATTTCATACACATATCATTCATCCAAATTCAACCATCTTTTATTTATTAAATAAGTCAAAAAAGATTATATTTCTCTAATTGATTGCAAGATGTCAACATTAATAATAACCGAGAAACCAAATGTTGCAGAAAGGATTGCAAAATCCATTGGAAATCCAAAAAAAGAGAGAAGAAATGGCATAATATATTATAGAGTTGATGATGTATATATTGCCCCAACTGTCGGTCACATCTATACTCTAAGAGAAAAGAATGGTGGTTTATGGAAATATCCCGTTTTTGATGTTGAATGGGCTCCAAGTTATAAGGTTAATAAGGATTCTGCATTCACGAAAAATTATCTCGAAAATCTTAAATTTCTGGGAAAGAAATGCAATACATTCATAAATGCATGCGATTATGATATTGAAGGCGAGGTTATAGGATACAACATAATAAAATATGCCTGTAATAGTGACCCATTGAGCAATAATGTTCTGAGAATGAAGTATTCCACTCTAACAAAAAAATCTATTCTAAATTCTTATAGAAATCCGGAAAAAATTAACAAAGGTATGGTAGATGCTGGTTTAACTAGACATATCCTCGATTGGTATTGGGGCATTAACCTCTCCAGAGCATTGA
The DNA here is from genome assembly GCA_964592095.1 of uncultured archaeon. GTDB lineage: Archaea > Altiarchaeota > Altiarchaeia > IMC4 > QMZM01 > EX4484-2. Next base: position 16,008 of record CAZQER010000017.1, on the reverse strand, counting down.
CACTTGCAATAAGAAGGGCAAAGGGTTACACAACACTTAGTGTTGGCAGGGTACAGGGTCCAACACTAAGGATACTCGCCACAAGAGATAGAGAAATCAGTGCATTTAAACCAGAACCATATTGGGAGTTGGAAATGTTGGCTCACGAGGGTAAAAAAAGAATATCTGCCATGCATATAGAAGAAAGATTTTGGGATAAGGAGAGAGCAGAAAATTCAAGAAATAACTGTGGCAAGGAGGCAATTGTAATAAAAACGATTAGGAGGAAGGTGAAACAAAAACCTCCATTTCCATTTGATTTGACAACATTGCAAACTGAAGCATATAGAATTTTTAGGATTAATCCCGGAGATACCTTAAAAATTGCACAAGAACTTTATACCAATGCATATATAAGCTACCCTAGAACATCTTCCCAGCAATTGCCAGGGGATATTAATTACAGAGAGATAATACAAAAACTTTCTATAATTTATAAGAAGGAGTCTGAACTGCTATTATCCAAGGAAAGATTAGTTCCAAATAACGGAAAAAAGAAGGATCCTGCACATCCTGCAATACATCCCACGGGGGAAATCCCCAAGAATCTTACTGGCAATAAAAAGAAGATCTATGATCTTGTGTGTAGAAGATTTCTTGCAACATTTGGTGATGATGCAATAAGAGAAAGCACTAAAATAGAATTTGATAATAATAATGAAATTTTTGTATCCAAGGGTGTTATTACAATAGAGCTAGGATGGCAGATGATATATGGCAAATATGCAAAATTTAAGGAAGAAGAGATTCCAGATTTTAAGAAAGGGGATAAAGTAGAGGTCGATAAAATAATACTACATGAAAAGGAGACACAACCTCCGAAGAGATACACCCCATCATCCATAATCCGTGAGATGGAGAAGAGGAATTTAGGTACAAAGGCTACAAGATCGCAGATTATTGATATACTATTTAAGAGGGGATATCTGAAGGGGAAATCCATAGAGGTAACACCATTAGGTTTGAGTGTTGTGGATACTCTTGAAAAATACTGTCCAGAGGTACTTAGTGAAAAATTAACAAGAAAATTTGAAATTGAAATGGAGAGGATTGAAGCAGGTGAGATTGATAAAGAAAAGGTTTTGGAGGAGGGTAGAAATACAATTTTAAGAATAACCAAAAATTTTAAAAGCAAGGAGGATAAGATAGGACTATCTCTTGCAAAATCGCTTAAATCCATAACTCATAGTGATATGCTTGGAAAGTGCCTTAAATGCGAGGGTAATCTCATACTCAGAAAGTCTAAATATGGAGGTTATTTCATAGGTTGTGATAACTATCCCAAATGTAGGTTCAAAATATTAATACCTAGGGGAGGAATAAGAAGGTCTGGAAAGTGCAATAGTTGTGGATATGCTGTACTTACACTTACAACTGCAAAGAGACCCTTCAGTTTTTGTATAAATCCCGAATGTCCCACCAAAAAGAAAAAATAGAAAAATTAACATCATCAACAATTAATATCATAAAATAACACCATTAACATCCTAAAAAGTAGAGGATTGTGGGAACAATAAGTACCCCCATACAATGGGTTCTTGATATACTTGAAAGTATTGGAATTGTACCTATAACTGTGGAAAGTATTGCCATATACAAACCAAAAAGACCTGTAAAATACAACACCAATACTAAAACAAACATCAAAGAGAGAAATGATAAGAACCTATAATTAATCCTCTTCACAAATCTCATTGCTATTCTTCCTATTTTTATATGTAAAAATGTTGCAATGAATGCTATAAAAGATGTCACTCCAACAAGTAGCAAAAGGGTATTGAGATTTATACTCATAATCTTACCAATTATTGTAGCAACTCCGCTTCTAGGATTGTTTATTGTATATAATGAAATAAATGAATATATTGCATCAGATGTATTTATTGCGCTAACAGATAGTATAAAGTTTCTTATGTTTGTACCCATTATTTCATACATAATAACTCCAACCTGTGATGGGCTCATAGCGGGAAGAATTCCAACAATAAGACCACCGATAGACCCTATAAAGGTTGATGATAACAAATCTCTATCCATTCTGATGGTGATAAAATCCTCTTGTGGGACAATTTCTGCAGATTTTGATTTTAATGAAAATAGTATATTACTCAACCCAAATATCCCAACAAAAACTGGAAAAAGCACCTCTGTTGTTGATAGAATTCTCTGTTTGAACATAAATATTCCCAAAATGCCACTTAGTAGGAATACAATTGATGCATAAAAAATCTTCCTGAATTCTCTTTCCCTTAAAATTAATATTATTATACATATAATCAGGATGTATAAGATAAATGGATGTAAATTTTTATAGATAACTGGAATCAAAAACAATGCGGGTAGAAGAAAAATCAATGCAAAAAACAGACCAAAAAGGCTTCCATATGCTGTCAGTTTTACAGCCTCAATAGCCCTTCCCTGTATAAGCAATTGATGTGTAGGTAAAACACTCAGTGCAGTTTCCTCCTCTGGAACACCAAGAAATATTGATGGTATAAAATCTAAAAATGTGTGCGTTACTGCCATTCCCACCATAATTACTGCAAATTCTATTGGCGAGATTGAGAGTCTTGGAAAAATAGATAATCCAATTATTGCGACTGTGTTGACATGGATACCGGGAGTTAATCCTGTGATTATTCCCAAAAAGCAACCTATCAATGCATAAAACAGATAATTAAACATCCTTAGTTAATTAGCTAAGCATTTATTCATATTTATTATTTATGTTATATATTTATATATTTCTCTATAATAATCTATATTTATTCAAATATTTTAAATATAAAAGATTAGCGAAAGAGAAATTTTCCTAATGAAAGTGTTTTATATGAATATATAACTATATTATTATACTCAACCCTAAATTCTTATTTGTAGGTATAAAAATGATGGAGATAGCATATCTGAATGAAAAGGCAAATATGAAAGTTAGACATTCTGATAACTTCTTAGAAGATTTTGATGTTGAGGAGATAGTTTCCAGTCTGAGAAATGCCGGTGCATCGTCATTGGTCGCAGCAAAGGTTGCTGCAGAGATAGCAGAGAACATCTATGATGGAATAAGTACCGCAGAGATTAGATTGATGGTTTATAAAAAACTCAAGAAGATAAGTCCACAATTGGCAGAAAGATACAAATACAGGGTAAAGTTGAGGGTAAGGACATCCAAAACAAGTATGGAGAGATTCGATAGAGGTAAGATTGTTGAATCTCTCATAAAGGAGACGGAAATTCAAAAGGAAATGGCAGAAAGGATTGCAAAGGGGGTTGAGAGAGAACTTGAGAGGTTAAAACTGGGCTATGTTACAGCGCCATTGATAAGAGAAATTGTATGCGTAAAGCTTTTAGAACATGGCCTGGAGAAGGAAAGAGCAAGATATACAAGACTTGGTATGCCGGTATATGATGTAAAATGTCTTATAGAGGTTCCATCTACAGAGAATGCAAATCTACAATACAATCCAGAGTCAGTTCATAAATTAATGGCTGACCAGATATCAAAGGAATATTCATTGATAAATGTACTGCCTATAGATTTGGCAGATTCTCATATGAGGGGTGAAATTCATATTCATGATTTGGATTATTTCTCCACAAGACCATTCTGTTTTTCCCATGACATAAGGTTCTTCTTGAAGAATGGATTTAAGGCCGATGGTGTCGGTAATCATACTGCAGTTGCTGGTCCGGCAAAGAGACCAGAGGTCGCATTTTTACATGCAGCAAAGGTTCTTGCAGCATCCCAGACAAACTGTGCAGGAGGTCAGGGATTTTCCTACTTCAATACATTCCTTTCACCATTTGTTGCAGGTTTGAATTATAAGAAGATAAAGCAATTAGCCCAGATGTTCATATACGAATTATCGCAGATGTATGTTGCAAGAGGTGGGCAGGTTGTATTCTCAAGTATTGACTGTGATATGTCTGTTCCAAAGCAGTTTAGAGATATACCTGCGGTTCTTCCTGGAGGTAAAGTAAAGGATTCTATAACATTTGGAGATTTTGAAGACGAAACAAAGGCACTTTTTAATGCAATCCTTGATGTTTATTTAGGGGGGGATTATATAGGAAAAACATTCAATTTTCCAAAGTTTGAGGTTCAGATATATCCAGATGATATTAGAAAGGGTAGAAATGAGGATGAATTAATAAAGGTATCCAAATTGGCAGCGAAATTCGGAACTCCATATTATATCATAAATCAACCATATATGCCAGATTTTGCATGTTATCAGTGCTGTAGTTTTCTTATGCCACTATCTGATGCATCAACAGAGGATGACATAGTGAATGGAACAATAAGGGGTGGTGGACTTCAGGTTGTTACAATAAATCTACCACAATTAGGATATGAGGCAAATGGTAATGATGAAAAACTCTTTGAGTTATTAAGGGAAAGAATGGAGAAGGCTAAAGAAGCACTTCTTCTTAAGAGGGATATCATAGAAAGAAATCTCAGAAACAATCTATTACCATTCATGAACCAGCCAGTAGATGATAATGGCACAAGATATTTAGAACCCGATAAGCAGAGTTATATAATAGGTCTTGTGGGAATGAATGAATTGGTTAAGACTCATACTGGTGAGGAATTACATGAATCTGATGATGCATGGAGATTTGGGTTAAAGGTAATGAAAAGAATGAAAGATATAGTTGCAGAGTTTAGAGAAGAGACAAAATTAAATTTTGCTCTTGCAAGAACTCCTGCAGAGTCATCATCTTATAGATTAGCCCAGATTGATATTGAAAGATATGATGGTAAGGTTGTTGCAAATGGACCGAAAGAGGCAGCCTATTATACAAACTCATTCCATGTAAGACCGTCAGCAGATATTCCATTATGGAAAAGATTGAGTATAGAGGGTGCATTTCATCCACTGACTGATGGTGGTGCTATGAGTCATGTATGGCTTGGTGAATCAAATCCAAATTATGAGGGTATTTATGAATTAACAAAGAGGATTGCCACAAAGACTGCAATTCAATATTTTGCATTTACAAAGGATTTGTCTGTATGTAAGGTTTGTAATTTCACTGTTGGTGGATTGGTAGATAAATGTCCAAAATGCGGCTCCTCTGATATGGACTGGTGGTCAAGAATTACTGGGTATTATCAGAATGTATCTGGATGGAATAAAGGTAAACTGGCAGAATTGGTTGAAAGAAGGAGGTATGGTGTATCTGGAAAATCAGCAGGTATAAGTGATAGTATGAAGAAAAAACTAGGATATTTAGGAAAGGATGGCTGGCAGAGTGATTATGATTTCTGAAAAATGGTGCGATTAATAATATTCACGGGTGAAAATTGCCCAAAATGCCCACAAGCAAAAAAGGTCGTAGAAGAGGTTACAAAATTGCTTAAAATGGAGAAGGGTAAGGATTGGGATATTTTGAATATAGACGATGAAAAGAATTTAATCACAGCGCTGCAATATCAGATAGCCTCCACACCATCCATAGTAATTGATGGGGAGGTATTTTCAGTAGGTGAAATACCAAAAAAGGAGGATTTGATAGAGAGATTAAAATTAAAATCATCATAATAGTTAGTAGTTCATTAATTCATTTAATAAATCAAATAAAAATAACAATAAAAATAAAAAAATCAATCAATAAATCATTTGGGTATAGCTATTAATGAATAAATACTTGCATACCTCTTATCATTTGTATTGAAAATTTCATCCCCTCTAATTCCAAGCATGTATTCCTCCTTAACATTAAATCTTTTTGATAGATATTCTTTTATTTTGTATGCATTGTGTTTTATATTCTCCTTTATATATCCCTCTTTATCTATTCTCTCCTTGAAGTATTCTGATTCGGGGTTTAGCATAAGTACTATAATTTTTCCATCTCTGGAAAGAACCCTCACAGCCTCATTTATAGCACTTTTGTAGTTATTGATAAACTCAAGCGATGTTATATACATCAAACAATCAAAACTATTATCCTTGAATGGCAATTCCTCGGCATTGCCTACTATGAATTTATTGGCATTTGTAATCTTATTTGCAAGATGAACCATCTCATAACTCAGGTCAACACCTATGATATTCAAATCGGGCATGGCTTTTTCAAACACCCCAGGACCACAACCAACATCCAATATCCTTTTACAATTAACCAAAATTTTTCTCAGATAGTCTACCTCATTTCTTAATATCTCACTGCCAATGGGTGTATTGTAAAACTCAAGATATCTTATTGATCTTTCCGGTCTCCTCATTAAAACATCTTTTATATCTATGAAGGATTTTATAAAGGGTCTTTTTTCCTCATAAACCGATACAATTTTGACCCCACCCACTAAATTTCTTAATTTTAGTGTAATTTTCTTGATTTCATCCTTAGAAAGTGGTTTTACGGGACATTTTCTTAGGGGGGTGTTTATTTGAATCTCATCTGGTTTTAATTCTTTAATTATCTCAATAAATTCATCCAGATATCCTTTATTTTCATTCACAAACATAATCTGTAATGCAAACTTTCCATCAAATCTCTTTCTAAATTTCTTCATTCCATTTAAAATCTTGTTTAGATTTATTCCTTCAACTGGTTTGTTAATTTTATTAAATAGATAATCATTTGGGGCATCAAGTTTTGCAACAACAATATCAAACAACAGCAGGTCATTTCTTACATCATTAAGATAAATAAGGGATGAATTTGTTAGAATAGCAATTGGAATATGTATATGATTATACTTCATACATTTTCTAACAATCTTTACAGCATCTCCAAGATTTGAAGATATTGTTGGCTCTCCCGTACCGGAGAATGTTATTGTATCAACAGAAATATTATCAATATTATCAATAATATCTTTCAGTTCCTTTTCAACCCTCTCTGTTTTAACAAATATTTGTCTTTTCTTCGTCTTTTTTACAGTCCTGCCCAATTGACAGTAAATGCAATCAAAGGAGCATACCTTCACCTTACTTGAAATGAGGTCAATACCTAGGGATTTTCCAAGCCTCCATGACGGAACAGGACCATAGATAATATTTTGCATATTGATTCCCAATATTATTCACCACTTATTCTACAATCTTAGACTTAACCCCACACCACCAGTAATTGTTTTATCAGGAAATCTACTCTTTATTTCTTTTTTATACCGAGTACAATGACATGGAACTATTAAATCCAGATTCTCCAACACATCAAGATTTCTAAAGTCGTGAAAACCTCCAAGAACCCCGTAGATATTACCCAATCTGGATGCATTTTCAAGTATATTATCCAGCCCCGGATGTGCACATCCCGTAATAACCAATAGACCATTTTTTGTTTCAATCATGATCGATTGTTCTTTTATCCAATCTCCAATCTCTCCCGTGGTATATATAGACTCCGTTATCTTCTGTGCTTTAGAAATTTCAATTACCCTGTGTTGCTTTTTTATATCCTCTTTCATATGCTCAGAAAAACTTTTCAGTATAAATATCTTTAACTTCCTACACTTATTCATGATGTATGGAAGTCCACCGATATGATCCCAGTGTTGATGTGAAAGGATAACAATTCCAATATCCTCTATACCAAAACCGAGGTTTAGTTTTTTCATGTTCTCAGCAAGAATGTTACCCTTCCATCCAGTATCAAACAGAATCCTCTCTTTTTTTGATTCTATAACACATGAAAACCCCCATCCATTCTCCAAATTTTCTAAATAGTTCTCATTATCATAGATTATTGTTAATTTCATCCCAGATACCTTTTATTATTTTTGAAATATTACTATTGCTATTGATGTATTCCATTATTGTCTTTCCATTGACCATTGCTCTTGTAAAATTCATGTCGTATGGTATCTTTCCAGATATTATTATATCATTCTCATTACAGTAATCCTCTATCTCCATTGCCCTTCTGTTATTTATATCGTATTTATTTATACATACAATTGCCTTAACTCCAAAATGCTCTGTAACATTTAATATTCTTTTCAGGTCATGTATTCCAGATACTGTTGGCTCTGTAACAATCAATGCCAAATCAACACCACCAATAGATGCAATTACTGGGCAACCTATTCCGGGAGAGCCATCTATTATTATCAAATCCAGATTTATCTCCTCAGCGATACTTTTTGCTTTATTCCTGACTATTGTAACAAGTTTACCAGATGCCTCTTCACCAGGATAAAGCCTTGCATGGCATAAAGGTCCAAATCTTGTTTCTGAAATAAATACCTTTCCAGCAATTTTTTCTTTCATGCTGATGGCATTTACAGGGCATATAAATTCACAAACACCACAACCCTCGCACAGCATTTCATTTACTCTAAAATTTTCAATTGCATTAAATCTACATAATTCATAACATTTACCGCATTTGATGCATTTTGATTCATCAATACGGGCTGTTTTCAACCCCTTAAAATCATCACTCATCTTTATTTCCGGTTCAAGAATTAAATGTAAGTCAGATGCATCTACATCACAATCAGCAAGAACTTTATTCTCTGCTAATGAGGCGAATGCACCCACAAGTGTTGTCTTTCCAGTACCACCTTTACCACTTATTACAGTTATCTGCTTCATGCATTTACCTCCTTATTGATTTCCCTACTAATTTTATCAAACATCTGCCTAAATCTCTCCTTATATTCCTTCATTATATCCACAAATGGAATTCCATCTGAATATAATTTTGCTATTTCCTCATTATAGGGAATTTTCATTAATATCGGAATCCTATTAAGATTACAATATTCATAGACCTTATTATCGCCTATCCCATCCCTGTTTATTATAACTCCATATGAAATCCCTATTTCATTCAACATCTCAACTGCAAGTTTTAAATCATTTAATCCAAAGGGAGTCGGTTCTGTGACAAGAATACAATACTCTGTATCCCTCACAGATTCTATAACAGCACAGGAAGTACCGGGTGGGGCATCAATAATCACATTCATATTATCTTTTACCTCTTCTTTGACACTCTTTATAAGTGGAGAAGCCATCGCTTCGCCTGTATTTAAAATTCCATGTATAAATTCAATATCGTTCTTTTTTCCATACTCCAATATGCCAATCTCCCTTTCCTTTTCACTGATTGCCTTTTTTGGGCATACAATCACACAACCACCGCATGAATGACAGAGTTCATTTAATATGACAATCAAATCTTTAGTAACTGCCAATGCATTATATTGACAGAATTCAGCACATTTACCACACCTATCACATATATCCTCATCTATTAAAGGAATTTTTGCAGTTACCTTTTCTCTTTTGTATATATCTGGTTTCAAAAATATATGGATGTTTGGTTCCTCAACATCACAGTCAAGAAGTTGAACATTACATAGGGAAAGGGCAAGATTCACAGCAACCGTTGTCTTTCCAGTTCCTCCTTTACCACTTGCAATTGAGACTATCATCATTAACTATCTTATTTTTTACCTCTCCTAAATGTGTGCCTTCTACATGCATTTTCATCTGTTGCTTCCTGTAACATTCCATTTCTCCACTGCTCTATCGCGTCCCTTACTGTTCCAGAAGCACCTATATAAACCCTGATGCCCCTCTCCTCAAACATTCTAATAGCTCTTACTCCAAGACCAGAACAGAGCATAATATCAACATTGGCATTATATAAAATCTCTGGTGGATAACTTGAACCACCCATATGATGGCTTGTATTTTGTATTATTTCAACACTGCCAGTTTCTTCATCTATTATCGTATATGTTGGAACTCTACCGAAGTGTTCACCTACAGCTTCATCCAAACCCCCGTTTCCAATTGTTGGTACTGCTATTCTCATTTTAAAACTTACCAACCAGTCTGACACCACATTTGGGGCATGTTTTCTGTACACATGGGGTACCTCTGACATGTACCTCCTCATATCCACAGGATGGGCATACACACTTCCATGGACCTCCAGTCCTGGCACCTCTTCCTCTACCAGGTCCTACACCAGGGCCCCTTCCAAGCGGTCCTGTTCCATCTCCTTTAGGCATTTTAATTCACAATTCTAAATCTACCTCTTCTCATTCCTCTACCCCTGTGACCTCTGAGGTAACCTCTGAAGTATCTTCCTGTTATTGAATTTCTATATGGTAGATATGAAATTCTCGGTAGACAAAATCCATAACCTCCTCCAGTAAGAGGTCCTAAACCCAATGGTCCTGTTCCATCAAATCCAGGCATCTTTATTACCTCCTTTATTTTTTTAATTCATCTATTCTTTTCTTTATCTCATTCAACTGCTGTTCCAATTGCTTCATATAATTCTCTAACATATTAATCTCCTGTTCCCTTGTTTGTGCCGTTGCAGTAGTATTTGGTGATATTCCTGTAATTCCCCACATGCCTCTACCAATCCCCATACCTCCACCTCCTCGTCTCATGCCTCTACCAATCCCCATACCCCTGCCTCCAAACATTGGAGTTGTTGGCTGAGTGATTGGTTTTAAATTTCCATCTATGTATTTCATTATGGCATCCTTTACATTGATACCATAAACTGAGACTATATCTACCTTGGCCTGAGTTAGAATCGGATATGCATTTGGTCCGTAGTTTCCTGCAATAACTACATTTGCACCCTTATTCACAACAAATTGAGCTGCCTGAATCCCTGCACCACCCATTGCTGTAGCAAACTCATTTTGTACTACTTCAACATTCTTGATTTCCTTACCTTCAGTATCAACAAATGTAAATGTGGGACATCTTCCAAATACTGGAGAGACTTGGTCATCCAGTCCACCCTGTGTTGTTGCTATACAAAATTTCATTTTAATTCATCTATTCTTTTCTTTATCTCATTCAACTGCTGTTCCAATATACTTGCCTGCTGCTCCAAAAATTTTAATTCCTGCTCCTTTGTCATCTGTGGAAATTGCTGTATACCCTGCATTGGACTAAGTCCGATTGTTCTCTGCTGTAGAAATGACATAAATTGAGGCAGTTGCCCACTATGTATCAGATAGTTCGCTGTTGGTGGCAATCCTCCCCATCCAGGAGAAAAGCCAAATCTTATCCATCCTGGCAAACCAGTTGCATAATACATCCACCTATATCCCCTTCCTCCATATGGCATTTTATCACCTCTTTGCCCATATGAGCAATATTATAATAATATAATAAATTTCAAATATAAAAATGCCTTATATAATTTCTATTATTTCACTGATTATTTACTGAATTCGTCAATTGCTTTTAATAATGAACTCATATATGTAAGTGCTGGTCCACCAGCCATTAATACTGCTACATAACCCGCCTCAATCAGTTCATCCTTTGTTGCTCCAGCATCCAATGCCCCTTTCGTATGAATAGCAATACAATAATCACACCCAGCAGCAAGAGCAACCGCCAAAGCAATCATCTTCTTTGTTTTTGCTGTTAATGCGCCATCCTCCTCAACGGTATGCCTCTTTAATACACCAAACGGTCCCTGTAATCTGGGATATTCCTTACCCAGAGTCTCCATAGTTTTTTCTGCCTCATGTAATTTATCTTTCATATATCCCATTTTATCATACCTCGATTTTTTATCTATTTTATTTTATCCTATTTATAATATCATGAAATGACTTGGAGGCATTGGAATCTGAATGGAATAAAATAAAGGGTTTACCATTATCGCTATCCTCTACTATCTGAGGATCTATTGGAATTCTACCGAGAAATGGAACATTAAGTTCTTTTGCAGCCCTTTCACCACCACCAGTCTTAAATAAATCTATTCTCTCACCACATTTGGGACATACAAAACCAGACATATTCTCAATTATCCCCAAAACCCTTATGTTCAATTTTTTGGAGAAATTTACTGCCCTTCTGGAATCTGATAATGCCACATCCTGAGGTGTTGTTACTATAATTGACCCGTAAATATCTGGAATCAATTGTGCAATGGAAAGTGGTTCATCTCCTGTTCCTGGAGGTAAATCTATTATAAGATAATCAAGATCTCCCCATTCAACCTGACCAAGAAATTGTTGCAAAGCAGTAATCTTTAAAGGACCCCGCCATATAACTGGTAAATCCTTTTCTATGAGAAATCCAATTGACATGACCTCAAGTTGTCTATTTAAACCAACCGGAATTTTTATTGGTATTATAGTATTGGATGTAGAATCGGGTCTGGATTTCTCTACACCAAGCATTTTTGGAACATTGGGTCCATGAAAGTCAGAGTCCAAGATCCCTACATTAAAATTATTCATCTGAAGTGCAAACGCAAGATTCACAGCAACTGTTGTTTTTCCCACCCCTCCCTTACCACTCATCACCATTATCTTTTTATCAATCCTACCCATTCTTTTCTTTACAAGTTCTTTTAAATCTATTTTATCAAAATTACTCCTTTTTTCCATAGTCACTCCTCCTTTGAATGTTATTGCTTTTACATTCAGGGCACTCTTTTGGTCTTCCAGTGCCTGAAGGCTCAACCCATTCATATCCACAATCCTTACATATAAATGATCTTTTCTTTGTAATAAAGTGACCACCTTTGATCTCTATTGCCTTGCCTTTAATAAGTGCCTCGGCTGTTTTCATCCTACCACTTTTTAATTCTCTGGCTAATGTGCGTCTTGATATACCCATCTCATTTGCTGCATCCTTCTGTTTAAGTCCCTCAAAATCAACAAGCCTTATTGCCTCCAACTCCTCCACCTTTAATCTTACTGATTCCAAATCCTTGAGTGGAATCCCTCTTGGCTTAAAGTAATCAATATCGGGAATATCTCTAACAACTCTCAGGCATTTAGGCCTTCCTTTTTTGGACATAGATAAAACATTGACATTAAAGTTTATAAATGCCCAATAGGGCAATAAAAGAGATTTACAGTTATAGAGCTTTTATGGATTAACTACTCATATTATGATGCTATCTGAAAATTGCGGGGGTGCCCGAGTGGTCAAAGGGGCTAGGCTTAGGATCTGTTAGGTCAGTAACAGAGACTGACCGATAGGGAAGTGACCTAGTGGCATAGGCCTACGCGAGTTCGAACCTCGTCCCCCGCAACCTTCTCTAAGGAGAACTGAAGGGAAAGTGGGTTGATAAGGGGAAAACCGTAGGTTGTCTCCTTATGTGCGAACCTCGTCCCCCGCAACCTTCTCTAAGGAGAACTGAAGGGAAAGTGGGTTGATAAGGGGAAAACCGTAGGTTGTCCCCTTATGTGCGAAATTACAAATCAAAATGCCCATGTAGGAACACCCAAAAGGAGAGCCAAAAGTCTGAAAGCAATAATTGTTATTGCCCCACTTGAGAGTATTGTTGTTATCATAACTATACCTGCCCTTTCAAAACCTACCCTAACCTTTATTGCTATATAGAAAATATAGACGCTATATGCTACAAATAGAAAACATAATACATAGGTTAAAGAGGAGGCTGCAAAAATACCGCCGAGGAGTGCAGGTATTACAGAGTAAGCAACAAATGAAAAACTTTCCTCAAGTTCTATCTCTCTATTACTGAATCTTATAACCATATAAGCCATACACACTGCAAAAAAAATACCTGTAAAGAAGTATAGAAAACCAACCTTGGTTGCAGTTACGTCATCAACCTTTCCATATACACATGAAATAAAATATCCAAGATATGTAAAATAGCCAGAAGATAGAAGAAAATCAGTAATGTAATTACCAAGCCATATAGTGAACAAGAATAATAATATCAATATGATATTTAATAGCAAATAATCATATATAAAAAGAGGTAAGAGCATACATACAAATGTAGACAGCAAACCCCACAAAACCAACGGTATAACTGCAGGTTCCTGTAATCGCATATTTTCAAAAAAATTCTCCGTCCTTCTTGGATCTATTATATTAATCAACTCGATCAGAGATAATTTAATTCCAGAATTTAATTTTCTTATATCTATTACTGTTACCATTTTTGAATATTAATTAATTTTAATAAATATTAATCATCTTGAATAAAAAATGTACAATGTAATTATCATCAGGTATTCAGAGATTTTTTTAAAGAGTGAATATGTAAAGAAGGAATTTGAAAACAGGCTTATAGACAATATTAGATTAAAACTAGGGGGCACTGATGGAAAGATTAAGATTATAAAAGGTAGACATAGGATTTATATAAAGACAGATGATGCCGAAACCTTGGCAGAGAAAATAAGGCAGATTTTTGGTATAAAATCGTTAAGTCCAGCCATTGAAACAGCATCTGATATGGAAAACATCTCCGATTGTGTAATTAAACTTGCAAAAAAGGTGATAAAAAAAGGCAATAGTTTTGCAGTTAGAGTAAAAAGAAGTAAGGATTATAAACTCAAAAGCAAAGATGTTGAGGAAAGATTAGGGAGTCTTATCTTGGATAGAATGGAATGTTATGTGGATTTAAACAATCCGGATAAAAAAATATTTGTTGAGATATATGGCAATAAGGCATATATATTCCACAAAAAGATTAATGGATTTGGTGGACTTCCATACAAGACACAGGGAAAATTAATAGCACTTATCTCAGGAGGAATTGATTCACCTGTTGCAGCATGGATGATGATGAGAAGGGGCTGTGAGATTATTGCACTTCATTTTGGAGAAAATGGTAAGGATATAAAAAGAATAGTAAAAGTATTAGAGGATTTTTCCGTTCACGGGATTGAAATCATTCTAATCCCTTATGAAAAGATACTAAGTAAAATTTATAAGAATGCTGATAAATACACATGTATAATCTGCAAGAGAATTATGTACAGAGTTGCAGAAAGGATTGCAGAGAATAAAAATGCACTTGGGATTATTACTGGAGAGAATGTTGGACAGGTTGCAAGCCAAACACTTTATAACTTAAAAATTTTGGATAGTGCAATAAATATCCCCGTCTATAGACCTCTCGTAGGTATGGATAAAGAGGATATTGTTAAAATTGCAAAGAATATCTCCACTTATGGAATTGCCGAGGATAAAAAATGCAGATTTGCTCCAAAAAAACCAGCAACAAAGGCGGATATGGAAAAAATTGAGAGGATTGAAAAAAATATGGGTGTAGGTAAATTAATTGATATACTTATGGATAATCATAGAAATGGATAAAAAGATAGTTCTTTATTCAGAAAGTGATTTGGCGGGGAGTAATATAGCAAGAATTCTCAAGGGGTTTGGTATTAAAAATATTATTGGATTGGATAAAGATATACTGTATATAAAAGAAAGAGATTTTGATATTAATGAGAATATTGGGAATATTAATGATATTATATGTATTGTTGCCTCAAGACACTCATCAAAATCTGGAATACCAACCCTTACCTGCCATTCTCCCGGGAATTTTTCTCATATCAGTGCCGGTGGTAATACAAGGGAACTTGCATATGCACCAGCAATCTATCTAAGAGAAGCATTAAAACTGTTAAAATTCAAGAGGGAAGAGAAAGGTATTAATTATGAGGTTAGTTATGAATGCACACATCATGGTCCTACAGAACTCAGGTTTCCCATAATGTTTGTGGAGGTTGGAAGCACTGAAAGGGAATGGAGTGATACGAATGCATGTATGATTGTTGCAGAAGTTATACTTGATCTTATAGAAAATGAACCTGAAAATGTTCCTACTGCAATTGCGTTTGGTGGAGGACATTATTGCAGGAAGTTTTCAGCAATTGAGGAATATGCCATAGGACATATATGCCCAAAATATAATCTTGAAAATATTGACAGTGAGATGATAGAGGAAATGATTTCAAAAACAATTCCAAGACCATCAATTGCCATTGCTGAGAAAAAGGGCATGGGAAAAGAAAAGGACAGAATAATAAAACTTTTAAAAGAAACGGATTTGGAGTTGGTTATTATATAAAATTTTATATAAATTATAAAATTTTATTCCCTTTATGACCTCCCACAGAAAGGGTATCAAAATATTAAAGTTCCAAACAACCTACTGTCAGACAAATTCTTACCAACCCCTCCGAACCATTTTGAGTCAAGCCTTTTCTAAAGGCTTGATGAT
>CAZQER010000016.1:13678-23343 GCA_964592095.1 uncultured archaeon | reverse complement strand
GAATTTCATATAACATTTAATAAATACATCTTTAATATATATCTATATCTATTTATTT
The DNA here is from genome assembly GCA_964592095.1 of uncultured archaeon. GTDB lineage: Archaea > Altiarchaeota > Altiarchaeia > IMC4 > QMZM01 > EX4484-2. The sequence continues at coordinate 23,285 of CAZQER010000016.1, read as the reverse complement.
GTAAATATCAAATAAATAATAAAAAATAATAGAATGTCAAGCAATAAGACACATAAATTTAAAAAGAGGCTTGTAAAGGAGAACAGGAGAAGGAAAAGGGCACCTGTTTGGATTTTTGCAAAGACAAACCGTAATGTAAGGGAAAGCCCAAAATCAAACAGGAACTGGAGAAGGGATAATATACTCTGATTAAATAAAAATATAAAATGGAGCTAATAGATATCAATATCTTATTAAGAATACTAACCATACTTGTTCTAATTATATGTCTTTATATAATAAGAGATAACATATTCTATATAAAAAAGAGCGTATCCAGGCATTCAACAAGTGCAATTCTCTATCTAAAATCAGACAGGGTTATTAAAGGATTGAAGATTCTGATGGTGGCAATTATTATATGGTCAATAAAGGAGATAATAGGCTTTATAAAGGATTATATGTCTCTAAGCGATATATTTCAATCAATTGGCGGGTTTTATGGCTCAATCTATAGCATTCTTGGATTATTTATTGCAATCTCTCTGTCATACGGGCTTTATATAATCTCAGATTCCTTCAGGACTCATTTAGAGTAAAGTATTTAAACAAAAAAATAAAATCAATAATGAAATGTCTCACAATCAAAAGTCTTCCACTCTACTATTGAGGAAATTATTATTAACTACCCCAATGATTATAATTCTGATATCAATTGTCAATGCACAGATTTCTGCAGATATCGAGGCAATAAAGGAGAGGGTAATTGAGGTTGCCTGTACAATACTTGTTATAATTGAGGGCATTGTTGGATTTATTGCTGTATTGATGTTCATTCTCGCTGGAATAAAGTGGATAATATCAGAGGACCCACATGAAAGGGCGGAGGTTAAGGAGAAACTTGTTCACATCATTGTTGGCGTTATTATTGTGATTTTAGCCCTTGAGATCGCAAATGTTATCGGTAAGGCAGTGAAGATAATAGAGGAAAATCAGACATGCGGTATGGTTGATGTTGCATCTACAAAACCAATCAGGGACATAATTGGTGGACCAATATGTATTGTTGTAAGGGTTTTTCAGGCATTATTTGGGATTATAGGTATGATTGTGTTTATGATTGCTGGTATAAAATGGATGACATCAGAAAGTGCTGAAGAAAGGGTAAAGGCAAGAAGAATTGCAATAAATGTCATTGTAGGTATTCTTATATTCATAATTGGTTTGCAGTTTCTTGGCGTTCTATTTAATATCTCAGATTCAGGTCTTAATTATGGTTTTGAGTTGAAGGATCTTGTAAACTTCAGTTGTTCGGGATTTGAAACAGATTTGGGTAAGTTGCCGGATTTCGTTAAATATACACTCTGTATGATATTTTTGATTATAAAAGGAATTGCAGGCATTGTTGCTGTGTTGATGGTTGTGATTGCAGGTATTATCCTCATCGTATCTGAGAATGCCAGCCTAAGAAACAAAGCCAAGGGTTTAGCGGTTGCAGCGGTTATAGGAACGATTATTATTATCATAGGTGGCGAGTTTTTGTTTCAATTATTTGATTTAGATAAAATAACAGATGTTGACAAGACATCATCCTTTACCTGCGATTATGATGTTCCAAAAGACATAACTGATCTGATCAACTATACTTTATGTACCATCATTAAGGTGTTTCAAGCAATTGCAGCACTCATTGCAGTGATTGCGGTTATGGCATCTGCATTCATCTGGATAACATCCGAAAGCCCAGAGGCAAGGGTTTCTGCGAAGATGACAACAATAGTTGCAATTCTCGGTCTGTTGGTCGTTATCATTGGCTTAAAGTTCCTTGGAACATTCTTTGGTAGCGATTTCCTTTCATTTGAGTGTGGGGTTGGAGAAGAACCATCAGATATAATTACTCTTATCAATAATGTATTGTGTTTAATCTTCAACATTCTCCGATCGGTCATTGCAATCATAGCAGCAATAATGATTCTCTTTGGGGGATTCATGTTTATCACATCCGAGAGTGCAAGTGGTAGAACAAGGGGAAAGAACATAATAGCAAGTGCAATAATAGGATTCATAATCGCATTAATAGCACTTCAGTTCATTCAAACAATAATTGCAGGTTATGATTTAGCAGATATATCGTGTGATGACGAATATAAAAAATGCATAGATAAGTGTGCAGAGAAAGAACCAAGCCCAATAACAGGTGGTGGAGGTGGCACAGTAACAACCACTTCAACTATAACTTCAACATCAACCACAACAACCCCATTACAGAGTTGCATAGAGATATGTGCATCTGTTGGTAACTGCCAGAATGCACCATATAACTGTGGAAGGGAGTCATATTGTTTATTAGCCACACTTAACTGTAATGCCAATGAGCCAAATATTAAAAGATGCGAGGGTGTTTCACAATTAACGCATTATTCAGAAGGAGATGATTGGTGCACACAGAATTATGGTGGAGGAACTACCCAACATCAATGCTGTTGTTGCCCACCTCAATAAAATGAGTAAAGAAATGGTTAAAGAAAGGACTCAGATGAAAATGAGGAAATTTATACTTCCCGTATTGGTAGCTTTAATTCTAATTTTTGGAGTAGTGAATGTATACTCCGATATCACAAAATGTAGTGATTATGATAACGAGGCCGCATGCGAAAACAATATTTTTAATGTGGGTGATTGTAAATGGAGCACATTGGATGGGCAGTGCATTGATTGTGATGATATTGCATCATGTGGTGATTACAACAAATATAAACCTTACGGTAATATAGATCACGCATGTAATGGCGATCTTTGCTCCAAAAGGCTTAAGTGTTATTATAGTTTAGGTGAATGTAAGGATTGTGGAGAAATCTCATGTGGCGATTATGATCTTGTAACCTGCGATGCTGATCCATGTGGTATGGGTTGCGTTATAAAAGTAACAAATCTATGTGTTAGTTGTGATGAGATAACTTCATGTTCTGATTTTTATGTTACAGAACAGGATACCTCTTGCGGATATAAATGTCCTGAATTTGAAGGTAAATGCGAGATTGGTGGTAGATGGGATGGCAGCGAGGTTAAGAAAATATGCTTCACATGTAGCGATATTCATTCGTGTTCAGATTACACAGATGTTATGGGTGTAAACGAAAATACCTGGGATATAAAATATCCAACTTTATGCACATTGGATAAATGTCAGGTTTCACCAAATGGTTGTGAGATTGATTATCCAGAAGATGCACCCGGGAGATGTGTTGAGGCAGGTGGTGGTTTAAAGGCATCATTTACTGCTGAACCAACATCTGGTCCGGCCCCGCTTACAGTTCAATTCACAGACAAATCCACAGGAAACCCGACATCTTGGAGCTGGGATTTCGGGGACGGAAAAACATCAACGGAGCAGAATCCTACCCATACTTATGATAGTGCAGGTGAATATACTGTAATCCTGACTGTGTCAGATGGCACAGACACAGATTCAACCGAACAGACAATAACTGTTTACGAAGATGGAGAGTTCCCATCAGTTGATGGCGTTACCATAGAACCTAGCGAGGTGGATAATGTAGGTGATTCTGTTGTGATTACTGCGTCTATTTCTGGTGATACGTCTGTGATCGAATCTGTAGAAGCGGTAATTAAGAGACCGGATGGGAGAGAAGACGAAGTTGCTTTGACTTCTGGGAGTGATTACTCTGGCACTTATGTTACGGCAGTTGAGGGCTCCCATAGTGTGGACATAGAGATCACTAAAACAAATGGTGATAGTAGAACTTATGCAAATCTGGCTACCTTCACCGTGGGCGGTGATGGAGACGATGATGGAGACGATGGACCAACCGATTTAGACTTATGCATTGAAGAATGCATGGAATCTGCTCCAGGGGGAGAGATATTGCATCTTATTAGATATACTGCATGCATTGTGTTGAGGATAATACAACTTCTCGGTGTTATAGCATCTGTTATAGCAATTGTTCTTTCAGGGATCGTATGGCTAACAAGCGATGACCCGAAACAGAGAAACACGGCAAAGAAGATATTCATGTTTGCCCTTCTTGGTCTGGTTGTGATAATGATAGTCATACAACTAATAAATGCATTCATATCACCGGCAGAGGATATAACCTCAAGTATAGTATCCATTGGTTGCGAAACAACAATAAACGAATCAATATATAAACCAATCGTTTATGTTGGTTGCATTCTGTATAGAGTGCTACAGCTGGGGGCAATAGTTCTTGTATCACTGATTGTTTTAATTTCAGGCATTATATGGATTGGTTCAGATTCACCAGAGGAAAGAAAAAAGGCAAAGAACATGGCTGTAAGTGCTATTATAGGTTTATTAATTGTGATGATAGCAATCCATATTCTTGGTTCTATTATTGATGTAAGCATTGGCTGGACATTCGGTTGTGGTGGTGAGGTAGAGAGGTTTCCAAATATACTGAGAGTAAGTAATGTTAGCCCTACAATTGAGGTTGTGCTTAGATATGTTGGTTGTGTTGGAATCAGGATATTTCAGATTCTTGCAATAATGCTTGCAGTATTAATCATTGTGTTCTCTGGGATAAGATTTATTACATCTGATAATCCCGAAGAAAGGGTAAAGGCAAGGAATATGATAGTTCATGCAATAATAGGGTTCTTAATAGTGTTTGTTGGTTTAAATCTAATAAACGCAATCCTTACAGGACCCCTTGGTTTTGATGTAATTGATTGCACAAACATTGATAAATATCCAGGAATAATTCCAGAAGAGGGAACAAGTGCAAGAACGGAATTGGATAATATTATACACCAGATAGAGTTTACTGTATGTATAGTAATATATGGTGTTTATTTAACCATAGCAATTATAGGGGCATTAATTATTGCTCTTGCTGGGGTTGTATTTCTTTCAACCGATGACCCAGTTAAAAGAAACAAGGCAAAGCATCTTGTTCTTCAAACAATCATTGGTCTGGTTATAATTATCATAGCAATGCATCTGATAAAGATAATAGCCACGGGCGCATCAATAAATCCATTGGAAGGAATACCATTCAGCAATGGCGATACATGTGTTGATATAGTGCGTAACTATGCAGGTACGGGATTCCCCGGGATGGAAACAATTACAGACCCAATCAACAAAACCGTATGTGTGATAATCCTCATACTACAGGCAATAATCGGTATTCTTCTATTGCTTGTAATAGTCTTTGCCGGATTTAGATGGTTATTATCAGATTCGGCAGAGGAAAGGGTAAGGGCGAAGAGGATGATAATTTATGGAATAATAGCAATCATAATAGTATTTCTTGCAACAAACATCATCTATGCAATATTTTCTTCAGTTTCAACGGGAGAAATATCTTATAATTTTGTTAAACCAGGAGACTGGAAGGATGCATGTGGTATAAGTGAGGAGGATGTAGAACCAATTACTAGTACAATAGAAACCGTTGGTTGTATAATCTTTTTACTTCTATTCTTCCTATCTGGAATCATTTTTGCAGCAATAATTACCTATGCCGGGATAAAATGGATTACCTCTGAGGGTGCGAAGGACAGGGCAGAGGCCAAATGGATATTGATAAAGGCAATAATAGGTTATACAATAATTATGATAGCATCACAGCTTGTTATGATGCTCACATCATTCATACTTACAGGTCTTGGTGATATTGGTGGCGATAGCTTCTGGGACTGGTTATGGAATTTCTTTAAAAGATTGATTGGAAAACCATATATCTTTACATGTATGTTTGATGTACTCAAAAACTTTAACCTAGGAGAATTCTGGCTACTGCTTCAACTATGGTATGTATTCTGTCTCCTTGTGAGAATACTTGAGGGGGTGGCGGTAATTGCTGCTGCAATAATGATTGCCATCGCTGGAATAAAATGGATTGGTTCAGATTCACCAGAGGAAAGAAAAAGGGCAAAGAGCAGAATATTACACACAATTGTTGGTCTGGCAATTGTTATTATAGCATTCTCCCTTGCTGATGGTCTGTTCCTATTTAATTTCATAATGAACCTCTTTGGACTTCCATTTACTATAGATTTATATTCCTTCTTCTGTCCAGACTGGGCAACATTTACCTCAGCAGGTGGTTTGGTGTTAAAGCAACTACAATATGTGGCGTGTATAATAATAAGGGGAATACAGGGAATTTCTGCAATGTTAGCAGCAGTTATAATAATGCTCTCTGGCTTTATATGGATGAAATCTGAGGATTATAGAGAGAGGGTAAAGGCAAGAGATAGGATACTTCATGCAATAATCGGCTTAGCAATTGTTATAATAACACTGGAGTTAGTAAATCTATTTATAGGCGGGAGTGATATACATAACCTCAAAATAAGCTGTGATGTAGAGGTTTCTGAAATAACAGAGCCGATCAATTATATTGGCTGTAAGTTGATACAGATCATGGAATCTCTTGCGGCATTGGTTGCTGCTATATTATTAACAATTGTTGGATATAAATGGATGACATCGGAAATTCCCGAAGAAAGGGTAAAGGCAAGGGACAGATTTCTTGCAATTATTGTTGGACTGATAATCATCATACTAACGCTTGAACTCGTGAATGTATTTGTAAGCGGCTCCGAGTTTTTAAGCTTTACATGCGAGAAGGTTGGTAGTATTGATTGTAAGACCCTGAGTGATAGTGATTCCGATTATTATCTCAAAAAGACAATATGTGATGCAAGATACATAGGTTGTTTGATAATCAGACTGCTTGAATTCTTGGTTGCAGTTGTTGCAGGATTAATTATTCTATATAGTGGATTTGTATGGATGACATCAGAAAGCCCGGGTGAAAGGGACAGGGCAAAGAGATTGATTATTAATGCTATAATTGGAGCAGCAATAGTACTATTTTCATTATTATTAATCAATTATCTTGTCAATCATTACAGATTATTGAATCTGGACGATTTGATTCAGAACATCTGGTGCTAACACAGGGATTTAAGTTCATTTGGTGATTTAAAGACCTTTATTCCCTCAACCCCTTTCAGTTTTTCTGTATTTTCAAGGTCAATATCCCTTATATATATCCTAACCTTCTTACCAAATGTTATCGCATTGTATTTACAATCCTCTATGCAATTCAGACACGCATTGCATCTAAGCAGGTCTATCCTTACCCTGTCTGTTCTATAGAATGCAGATCTGGTACAATTCTGCATTGGAGGGCAATCATCACAGTTGATACATCTCTTAGAATCTATATTTATAGGCAGTCTTGTAATCAACCCCTTTTCAATATCTGTAGGTAATATAAATACATCTGTTTTACTCTTCAATGCCTGTGCAACGATATTGGTTATCAATGAATCTGATATACCGTGAACTATCTTTGCGATCGTATTTGCCGTAGCAGGAGCAATAACAACTGCCTTGTATTCCTTCTTTGCCAGTCTTCCAACTATTGGTGAGGAATATCCATGAACCCCCTCCATAAAAATCTCATTCCCAAAATCCTTCAGTGGGTCAATAAGGCCATACATACAAACTACCTCAAAACCAGCGTGTGAGAGTGCAATATCTACACATACATTCTCTGAAAGCAACTTTATCTCTTTTATACATTCTTCTAAAAAATGCCCTCCTCCTGTAATACCCCACAGAATCCTGCTCATATTTCTAAACCCTTGAAAGCCTTGTCTTTCCCTTTTTCCTTCCTAACAAGTCTCTTTTTTTCCTCTCTGATTTTTCTACCCTTCCATGCACCATATGCGATATAATAATTGAAATTGCAGCAAGAATCAAAATTATGAAAATAAGCGATATCAATAATATATAATCATATTGCTTGAAAATTTTAACACCCATGGTTTTTGTTTCATACTCTCTGATATTATTAAATAGATTTGCATTTATTGTTATTATCTCATCTTTTTTAATCTTATATCTCACAATACCATTATCATCTGTTGTTAAATTCTCCGTACCCTTGCTGGTTTCAAGGAATATATTCATACCCTTAACTGGTTTTCCATTACTTGTAATTCTTATCAAAAGTTCTTTATCGCTTACATTTGTAGTTATATCAATCCCGTGTGGATTTACAGTTAATATTCTTGATGCATTTATATACATATCCTTTGATGCAATTATTTTATATATCCCAACATCCTTTGGTGTATATATATTATCTAAAATTCTCTCTCTTGTTTTATCCGCCTTCAATGCATACAGAGATGCCATAATCTCATTACCCTTTATATCAAAAACGGAAATTTTAACAGTATCATTAATTTCTATCTCATCTGAACTAAGATTAATAAACAGATACCCCAAAACATCAACCCCTTTTTTCGTTTTCCACGAATTTTCCTTAGTTACAGTTATATTATACCTTCCAACATCCCTCAAATTGAATTTAAATCTACCATTTTCATCCGTTAGACCACTTATATTTGTTCCCTCTATAGAAACACTTGCTTTATCCACCAGCACATTATTCTGATCCCTAACTACCAATTCAATATACTTATCTATTGTGATATTCTTTGTTAATATATCCACATAGAGCATATTCAATGCATTTATACTCCTTGTTACAGTCCTTAAATCCTCTCTTTCTACCCTTATTATATACTCCCCAACAACAAGTGGTGTAAATATTGCCGTTCCATTACCATCTGTAATATAAATGCTTTCCTCATCAGTGGGTTTTTTAACCTTCACATCTATACCAGATATTGGCTCTCCATTTGCAGTAATTCTTATATGGACTGGAGAACCAACAACCATTCTTTCTGGTTTTACATCAATAATGGGGGTGAGTTTGTCATAAACGGTTAAGGTTAAATTTTTACCCCAGAATTCATTGCTAATCTCCCCTATGATAACAGTATAATTCCCTGGTTTTTCTATTGTAAAATTAACTCCACCAGTTATGGATGTAGATGCCGTTTTAACTATCTTTCCAGTAGTGTCTGCTATCTTTACACCAACACCAGAAGGAACAGCGAGGCTTATTAAACTACCTATTATTGGATACTCGGGGTGTGGACCATCAACAATCATATTCTTCTTTACCCAGAAGTTCTTTGTTATACAGTGTTCCTTACCAATCATCTCCAATCTATATTCGCCCAATTTATCAGTAATAAAGGATACCTCTCCATCAGCATTTGTCTCACCACTAAAACCCTTCCATTCCGTATCCCTCAATCTTGTAATCTCGACATCAGCATTTTTTATAGGATTTCCCGTTTCCTTATCTGTAAACTTTATAGTAATCAATTTATTTGGGTTTGGTTGTATCGGGTTAAATGTAACTACCGGTATATTCCCTATATCTATTTTAACAGTTTCATTATCTACTATTTCTCCCGTTCTCCTCAGAACCTCTATCATCAACTCATGAGTTCCACATTCTAATGGTCTATCTCCCATACGCCACTCTGAACTTTCCACACTCTTGTCATCACCAGCAACATTCTTGGAATCAAATTCATTTCCATCCAAGTAGAATTTTATGGTTTTTGCCCAACTTGTAGCTCTCAATTCAACAATAACGGAAAAACTACCCCCGGGTTTTATATCTTCTGGCTCCGTTTCAATTCCTTTTATATATCCCGCATTACATACTTCTACTAAAAATAATAATATAATTACAAAAAA
>CAZQER010000016.1:0-13578 GCA_964592095.1 uncultured archaeon | reverse complement strand
TTATATATCCCGCATTACATACTTCTACTAAAAATAATAATATAATTACAAAAAATATAGATATGATAGTCAATCTTTTCATTTTTCATTATTTGATATAAGTATTGTATTAAACATAAATCTTAAAAAGTCAGAGTAGTGTGTCAAAATAGGATTTTCCTGAAATCTCTCTGGCATAATTTGTTAGCATCATCTCTCTTACCTTCTCATATTTCTTTGTATGACCTAAAACCCACATTAGTTTTACATATGCAGTTTCTGGAAGCATATCCTCGCATGGAATTACACCCAGATTCATAAGAAATCTACCTGTTGAGTATACATTCATATTTACCCTGCCATTTATCGTCTGTGATGTCATACAAAAAACGATTCCAGAGTTTACAGCGTCTCTAATGGAATCAAAAAGATTTTCTGATACATGCCCCAATCCAGTTCCCTCAATCACCACGCCTTTATAATCCATCTCAAGAAGTTTATCTATAATTTGTGGTTTTAAACCCGGGTGATATTTCAAAAGAAAAACACCCTTTTCTAATTTTGTATCTAACTCTAATCTACCCCCCCTTCTTTTCACATCCAAAAAAAACTCTATTCCCTTTTCTGAAACCCTTCCAATGGGCTTTGTATTGATTGATTGAAAGGCATCCCTCCTTGATGAGTGCATCTTTCTCACCTTTGTGGCCGGATGAATCAATGAAAAATCATCAGAAATGGTTTCATGCATTACAACACAGACTTCTCCAAGGTCTGCCTCTCCCGCTACCTTTGTTGAATGAATTAAATTTATAGCAGCATCGCTACTACCCCTATCAGAACTTCTCTGTGCCCCTGTGAGGATTATGGGTAATGGTGTTTTAATCATAAATGCTAATGCAGCAGCAGTATATCCCATAGTATCAGTCCCATGTGTAATAACTATGCCTGATTTCTTATCTCTTATCTCTCTTGCAACCTCCTTTGCTATTTTTACCCAGTCCTCTGGTTGCATGTTCTCAGAGAATTTATTAAATATCTGTCTTCCATGGATATATGCAATTGAGTTCAGTTCAGGAACCGCGGAAATCAATTCCTCTGCACTGAATGCAGAATGAACACCACCTGTTAGATAATCAACCCTGCTTGCTATTGTCCCTCCCGTAGCAATTATAGAAACGACAGGCATATCATCCCTCAAATTGTATCTCTGCCTTTTATTCAATTTTTCTTTTTTTATCTCTCCAAAATCCTTTATTTCTATAATTCTGTCCTTTTTTATTCCAATATTATAGCCACTGTCAAGTTTTATTACTATATACTTCTTATCCATTAATTCAGGTCTCTCAAGGAGTATCCCTCTATACACCTTACTCTCCGTTTTTATCTCAACCATATGTAATGGTTTTATATTTTTTATTTCCCTCATTGTTACTTATTTAATTTCAATACAAATATTATTTTTCTAATTAATTAGTAATGAATGATGGTTGAAGATAAAGAAAAGAAGTTGAAGTGTAGTAGTTGTGAAAATGAAGTAGGTAGAGGACATACTGAGTTCAAATGCCCTAAGTGTGGTAAAGAAACAATTGTAAGGTGCAAATCCTGTAGGATTTTGGGCATAAATTATACATGTTCCAAGTGTGGATTCACAGGACCATGAGAGTTCTTAGAATAAACCCCTTTAAACCAGAAAGGAAACTTATTCTTGAGGTTATAGATTCCCTTAATAATAGGGAGATAATTATCTACCCTACAGACACAGTGTATGGTATTGGTTGCAGGATTATTGACTTGGATTCTGTTAGGAAGATATTTGAGATAAAAAAGAGACACCTAAATAAACCTCTATCAATTGCATGCTCTGATTTGGAAATGGTCAAAAGATATGCAATATTAAATAAAGAAGACGAGAGATTTATCAGAGAAAGGATTGATAAGCCATTCACATTTGTGGTAAAGAAAAAAACCTCTGTAGATGATTTGATAACGTCAAAAAAAGATACAGTGGGTATAAGATTGCCACCACTAAAAATAGTAAGGGAGATAATAGAGAGTGTTAACTGTCCTATAATAACAACATCTGCAAACACAGCAGGAAGGAAGGCACCATCTACAGTAAATGAAATCGAAAATGAAATCCTAAACGCAGTAGATTTGGTAATAGATTCAGGCAGATGCAGAATAGGGAAACCATCCACAGTAATTGATGTAAGGACAAAAAGGATTATAAGGGATTAAACAAAATATTTATCCTTGGTTGGATTCTCCAATTCTATTAATTTACCCTCAGGATACGAGAAGAATCCATACTTCAATATCTTTACAACACCCCTGCTACCATCCCTCAACAACACCTCTATGTTCTGATTTACTCTTCCAGATTCCAATGCAGTAGTTGGGGTTGAATCAAGATATGTATCCGACATTAAGGGCGTCTCTATTTCCTTCCATACAGAAACCATTATGATATCCCCCGCCTTTATCCCCCTGATGATTGGATAAAAAATAAAAAGAGAAATTGACAATGCCAATGATGCTGCAAGAGACCTCCACAAAAGGAGTTCATTCATTGTAAAGGAGTAGAGTAGTAGAGAGAGTACAATCAATAGCAAAAAAAGAACAGTTGAATTCTCAATTCTGTTAAAAACAACATTATTTTGAAACTTCATTTAACTATCTATAATTTATAGAAATTTAACTTTAAATTATAAAATCAAAAAAATTTATCAATACTTCATATCTGTTTTGAAAATTAAATATATAGAATCTATAGAATCCTCAGGGAAAAATCCTTTGCTGGTGCAGAATGTGTCAATCTTCCTATTGAGATGATATCCACCCCCGTTTTTATATATTCATCTATATTATTTAGGTTTATATTACCCGATGCCTCAATAATTACCTTATCTCTCAATCCATTTTCAGACAATTTGGATATCGTTTCCATTATCTCACTTGGATTCATATTATCCAAGAGTATTATATCCACATCAGATTTTGCAGATTCGATAGCATCTCTTGTATTATTCACCTCTATCTCTATCTTATGAGTAAATGATGTATTCTCTCTCGCCTTTCTTATAGCATCTGATACATCTTTGAATAATTTAAGGTGATTATCCTTGATTAAGACACAATCATATAAACCAAATCTATGGGTATCACCGCCCCCAATTCTTACCGCTTCTTTCTCGAAATAACCAAATAATGGTGTTGTTTTTCTCGTAGCCGCTATTTTTACATTTTTAGCCATCTTAACATATTCCTTCGTTAATGATGCAATTCCACTCATTCTTGATAATATATTTAGGGCAGTTCTCTCAACAAGAAGAATATCATGAGAGCTTCCATCCAAGATAAATACCCTCTCACCTTTTTTTATCATATCCCCTTCATTTGCAGAGTTTATTACATCAATGTTAAATATTTTAAACAGCGTTTTTAGGATAGAGATTCCAGCAACTGTGCATTCTTCATTTGAGATAATCTCTGCCCTTACCCGCATGTTTGGTGTGAAATCTGTTGTAATATCCTTCAATCCTTGGTCCTCCTCCACCATCTGGATTAGTTTTTTCTCCAATCTCATTTTTATAACCACACAATCAGATTCACCATTATGATATTACTTTCATTTGAGATTAATCTTGTTGATTTCATCTTATCCGTTGCATCTACCTCTTTTTTTACCTTATCATTTATACTTATATTATCTCCCCCTATTTCAAGCCGATACCCCATATTCTCCGGTATGATCTCATCCAAATATCTTCTTGCAGTTTTGTTTGCTGAATTCAGGTCATTATTTGCCCAGTAATCTACAATCTTCTCCAAGACCCCCTTGTTATTCAAAACCTGAAGAGCATCCTCTGACTTCATATGTATCTGCTCAATATTGGTTCTTTCCGTATTAATGGAAATACTAAAGTAATTTAGAGTATATACTAATGTAAGAGCCAAAAGAACCAACATCACTGCAAACACAGCATCAATTGTCATTACAAAACCCTTTTTCATCTATGAAACACCCCTATAATTAAATATATTTAATTAGAATTTATACTTTGTCATAAATATAGGTATTATTAATCTCCATAGTTCATAATTATAATATAATTTTTAATCTATTTATAATTAAACATGAATATTTATTTACATAGTTCATAATTTTTACCTATTATTAAAACAATTGGAAGATGAGTGATAAAGAATATCAGAAGGCGCATATAAAAGTCCTGAGAGAAATAGCAAAACAACTAAAACGGATAGCAGATAATATGGAAAACAAAACAAGAGATAAAAATGAATAATTATCTACCACATCCTCCCGAATTACTTCCACTACCTGAGAAACCAAAGCCAGGACTTGGGGTGGTTGATGATAGACTTTCATTGCACTCCTCTGGTTTATCCTTAAATCCTGAGCAGATTATATTTAGTAAACCCGCGGGATCCCTTCTGAATCTCTCAACCTTGATCCCATTTATTGCAAGACCCGGTGAACCCCTGATTCCATATCTCTGAACCTCTTTTTGATGTATCGGGAAGATTGGAAATCTTCCATTTAACCACGTTGTTTTGTCATTATACCTCTCCGTAATCTTAAATTCGTTATCCGTTTTGTTAATGCATCTATTTAGTATTTCTCTATCAATTCCCGTAGCATTTAAACATTCATCTGTTTTTCCTTCCTTTAGGAAGCATTCCAAATAATCAATATATCTATCACCGAAATTCCTCTGAATGCAGTATTGTAATAATTCCTCATCAATTTCCTTCTTTCCATGCATTGCATAATCGCAGAATTTTACATAGAAATTTATTTTATCGCCAAGGAGTTTTACTACAGGCAGTATACCCTTTTCGGTTTGTGTTCCGAATGGACAATATGCCATTACAAATAACTCAACATCAACCTTCTCCTTCTTTTCCATACAAACAAATTCATTTTTACAGTGTGGGTCATCACAGTCAATTAAACCATTTCCGTCATCATCTATACCATTATCGCAGATTTCAGCGGTTGGGTCAAATCTTGCCCCCATCCTCAATGAATAATAATCCCCCTTAATCTCAAGATAGCGCGAGAGTGATGAATATTCATCAGAGTTTTTTATATTACTATCAAATAGGAGGGCAGGTAGATATTTAATTCCAAGAGAATTGTAAAGTTCTTTGCCCCTTTCTGTACTATAATCAATCTCCTCTATCCTGAGATTTGGTATTCTCTCCTTTAATACACCTACAAGACGTTCCACATCACATTCCTTGCATCTCTTATCATTTAGAATCAAGAGATTGACATTTTCAGGCTTCAGAGTTGTTGTTATTATAGATGATGCTGTAGTAGTGGTTTTATTACTTGTTATATTACCAACCATATTTGTATTAACAAAATTAAAGATTAGAATCCCAACTCCAATACCAATAAGAAACACAAAGCACGCACCAGCAATTAGCATCACCGGGTCATTGAGAAGGGATTTTTTCTCATTAACCATTTTAATGGAATATATTTTAATTAAATCTATAAAAAGCAAAATTTATGCATTTCCCTTGGATTCACCAAGAACAATTCCAGATGCAATTAGATGTGCAACCCTTATGGGCTCGGGGATAAGGCTTCTGGTAGATGATATCTTTACTATAGATTCAGCATCTCTAAATTCAATTCCATTATATTGTATATATATGAACCTTCCCTTCCTCGTCTCAACCCTTTTTGGCTTACCCGCCCTTTCCATACATCTTTCATAGAATTCTCTATTTTCCAAACCCTTAATTGCCCTTTTTATAGATATAAAATCTGGCATCTTCCTTACAATAACAATAACCGCCTTTCCAGTTTTCCTAAAAAGCTTCTCAATATCCACCAAATTAAAACCACCAAACCCAAGACCATCTAACATAATAATCCTCAAATCCTTAAACTTGCTTTTATTAACCATCTCTATAATCCTATCTGTTGAATCGGTTCCATCAACGGTTACCTCACTTCTCAGAATGCCGTCAAGCCACTTACCCCCCCTGAATATAGTTCCTATTATATATGTTCTTTCATCCCTCCTGAAATCAAACGGTGCATCATCTATCCCAAGAATCCTTATCTCATCTTTAATGCTATAAAATTTTATATTCTCGTTTTTCATACCCTTTATATCCATAGAATCAAAGATTCATATATGGATGCTGTTGGAATGGTAATCTCATCAGAGGGCAGGGAAGCAGATGTTCTGATACAGAGCGATAAGGTAGAGACTGGTTCTATTGTCAGAATAGATGATTTTTATGGAGTAGTGGCATATATGAAATATAGAGAGGATGAAAAGATAGGTTCAAAGCAGAAATTAATAGCAAATGTTCAAATCTTCGGTAAACTAAAAAATGGAAAACTCATAAAGATTAAAAGACCTGTGAAGCCATATCTTGATGTATTTCTTGCCGATAGTGATGAATTGGAAAATATATTATCTGGTAACATAAATATAAGTATTGGAAATGTATACGGAACAGATGCAAGGACATTTTTAAATCCAGTTGAGTATGATAGACATATTGCAATACTTGCAAGCACAGGTGCGGGAAAGTCTTACACTGCTGCAAATATTGTAAAGGAATTTTCTTTATTGGGTCTTCCAGTAATCATTGTTGATACCCATGGTGAGTATCATTCTCTTCTATCAAATCTTATAAAGGGTAGTGATGTAGATATTGAGGTTTATACTGTAAAATACCCAAGAAAGGGATATAATGAATTGAAAATACCAGTATCTATTCTAAGCTCAGAGGATTTTGGTCATTTTGTTCAACTAACAGAACCCCAGAAATCTGCACTTGATACAATACTGGAAAAATTTGAGAGAGAGGATTATATATTGGAGGATATAATAAATGCATGTAATAATCTGAGCGTTGAAAACTTTCATGAAGGAACAATCAAGGCATTAAAAAGGAAGATGATTTCGCTTGAGAGAACATTCAGAAATGTATTCGATAGGTATGGTACAGATATAGTGAATATTGTAAAACCATATCAAATCACCATAATTGATGCATCCTATGCCCCGCAGGGAGTAAGGCAGTCAGTCATTTCATATCTATCAAATGAGTTATTACAGGGAAGGATTAGGAAAAAGAACGAAATGGAAAATCCAATTGATTATGAACTTCTATTTGTTATTGAAGAAGCCCATAACTATGCAAGTTCAAAATTGTCTCACTCATGCAAATACCAATTACAGAGAATTGCATCTGAGGGAAGGAAGTTTGGAATAGGTATATGCATCATATCACAAAAGCCATCAAAGATTGATGAAGAGATATTATCCCAATGCAATACTGGAATTTATATGCACATAACAAATCCAAATGATAAGGAGCATATAAGAAGAAGTTTCGAGTGCATTAATGATGAAATTATCAAGGAGCTGGATTCATTGGATGTTGGTGAATGCATTATAGCCGGAGCAATGAACAGAATACCATTCTTAATGTGTTCTGTTGATAAAATAGATGTAAAAATAGAAGAGAATAGAAGGTTTAACTATAAAAAGCCAAAAAGGGTCAAGATAGCTAATATGGAATATTTTTAGTTATAAGTCTATTCATATCTTAACGCATCTACTGGTTTAAGCTTGGATGCCTGCATGGCAGGCATCATTCCCGAGATACAACCAATGATGAATGAGAATACCAATGAAAAGGTTATAAGTTCTGGTGTAATGCTCGCCCTGATCAATGTTTGATCTAATAGAGATGTTACTGTATATTCAACAATTTTACTAAGCAATGAACCCATAAGGCATCCTACTATACCACCAACCACCCCAATTATACCAGATTCTATAAGAAATAAAAGCATTATATCAGAGTTTCTTGCACCCACCGCCTTCATTACTCCAATCTCCCTTGTTCTCTCCAGTACAGATGTATACATCGTGTTCATTATTCCTATACCCCCAACAAACAAGGAAATAAAGGCCATTCCTATAACAACTGCCTGTGCAGCATCCAATACAACCCCAACAGCCTCCTTCATTTGCTCTAAGGTTAGAACACTAAAATCCTCCTCCCCCCTCTCAAGACCCCTGTCTCTTCTAAGATTTTTCTTTATCTCCTCCACGACCTTCTCTATATCGTAATTCTTCTTGACTCTTACCAAAACCATAGCATATTCATCCTTGACATCAAATAACTCTTTTGCTGTTTTGAGAGGAATATAAATATTTTTATCATCCTGAGAATTTCCTATCCTGCTCACTTCAGCAACTACCTTAAATCTCTTATTATTTATCTTGATTTTATCACCAACCCTCACAGCATCACTAAATACATTGCCCGTCCAGTATTCATAACCTACAGCGGCTTTGTATCTATCCGTTTCCTTAAATCTCTTCTGTCCCCTTACAATCCCAATCTTTGTTCCTTCCAATAAAATATCCTGTACATCACCAGGTTCTATACCAGAAACAAAACAATACTCTACCTCGTCCTTAAATTTTATTTTAGCCAGTTTACTTATCATACCACCTGCAATATCAACACCCCTGACCTTTTTAATTATCTTTAAATCATGCTCTGTAAGTTTTGCGCTACTAAATCCTGAACCAAATGCACCCCCGGGCATTATATAAATCAAATTGTGACCCAAAATCTCAAATTGTTCATTTATAGCATTCTGTAATCCTTCACCCAAGGAAATCAACGAAACTATTGCAGCAATACCTATAAAAATTCCTATCATGGTCAACCAACTTCTAATTCCCCTATTCCTTATATTCCTAACCGAAATTATGAAAAAATCCTCAATCATTTTATCTGTATCTAAGTGCATCAGCAGGTTGCATTTTTGATGCCCTTCTTGCAGGGAAATATCCTGAGAGACAACCAATGATGAACGAAAATAACAACACTGAAATTACAACCTCCATAGATATGTATATCCTAAAAATATCCACACCATAATAATGAACTACATATTCTGCAAATTTACTTAAAATCAAACCAAGCACAACACCAATTATACCACCAACCACCCCAATTATACCAGATTCTATAAGAAATAAAAGCATTATATCAGAGTTTCTTGCACCCACCGCCTTCATTATACCTATCTGTTTTGTTCTCTCCAGTACAGATGTATACATGGTAGTCATTATTCCTATACCCCCAACAATCAGAGAGATTGCGGCAATACCTGCCAAGACAAATGTAACCAACTCAAGTACACTCTTAAATGCTGAGACAACATTCTCTGCAGTTTCAACAGAGAAATCCTCTTCATTCTCTTTCACATTTCTGTGCTTCCTCAATCTCTCCTTGATTCTCTCTGCAACCTCGTCTACATCAAATCCCCTTTCAACCTTTAGAGATATGAATGAATACTCATTACTCTTATTAAACAATTCCTTAGCAGTATCAATAGGTATTGTTACCTTCAGGTCATGAAACGGGTTCCCTGTTTTCTTATTTTTACCTATAACATCAAAAATATGCCCCTCTATCTTTATCTTGTCTCCAATATCAATATCCTTATCGAACATGTCCAAACCCGTACTAACTCCAACATGAGCCTTGTATCTGTCACCCCTCTTCATATATCTACCCTTTTCTATTCTAAAAAAATCGATCTTTTTTATATATGCCGAAGACTTTGATTCAGTAGGTGCACCAAATATTGGTATGAATCTTCTTTTACCATTGAATTCCACATTTCCCGTTGCAATTATAACCCCGACGGCATAATCAACTCCCCTAACATTTCTCACCACATTTAAATCACTATCATCTAATTTCGCAGAGATAAACTCTGCAGATACAAATGGTGCATTACTCATAAACCCCCCCCCACCGGGATTTATAATAATTCTATCACCCCCCACCATCTCAAATTGCTCATCTATAATCTTTTGAAGCCCCTGACCAAGAGATATTAGAGAAACAACAGCAGTAATACCTATAAAAATTCCTATCATGGTCAACCAACTTCTCAACCTTCTGTGTGCTATTCCATCAATTGCTAATTTAAAATAATCTTCAATCATGTTTTAAGAAACAATTTTCTGTTGATATAACTTGTAATCAAGCCAAAGAGTTTATAGATGAACCAGATTATCAATGCAGAAATGAATATCACAGGTATTGCTACTATTAAACTCAATATGATGGAGAATGTTCCATTCACCTTGTGTTTTGCATCATATTCCTCTCTTGAAAGAATCTTAATATTGATTATATCCTCCTTTGTATAATCTACATTGCTTCCCTCACCCTTATATTTCAATCTTGCCCTTATAGGTATCTCTCTTTTATCTACATCATCATTCACCTTTATAACAAATTCCTGTGTTTCAACATCATCTGAATCAAGATTTCCGATATAAATTTCATTTATGGATAATACATCATAATCTTCGGTCGGCTCAAGTGTTAATTTCAAGAATTTAGCATCAACAAAACCCTCATTTGCAACACTTATAATAATCTTCCCATTTATCCCAGGAGCAAGTTCTTCTATTCTATCAAGACCAAGGGATATATCTGGCTTGGAGTTAATTTGAATACCAACATCTGTTTTTAAATTACTCTTAGTTCCATTATCGTCAGTATAGGTTAAGATTATGGGTATTTTATATGTCTTAACCTTTGCATCACTTGATACAGAAACCCTGAATGAAACATTCCTTGATTCATGTGGATTTATGGTTCCAATATATCTGTTTGATGAAGTGATAGATGTAAATGGTGCAGATAACTCCAATGCTATACTAACATGCTTTGCAATACCATCACCCTTATTATTGATTGTTATATTTATATCACCCGTTGAACCAATATCAAATACATTTTCAGCATATATATCAAAGTTTGGTACCCCCCTGACCTCTATCTGAAACGGCTCCTGAAATATTACCTCTTCATCCTTATACTCCGGGTCTGTCTTAAATATCTTAAATACCATATCATATAGTGCTGCAGGAGCATCATTCCTCACTTTAATTTTAAACTCCGATGCCCAATTTTCGCCAACAGATACATGACCAATCCTTTTTTCACCATCACTTATTATAATATATTTACTTGATAGATTGCTGTCTGGCAATACCTTAATTATATAAAACTCATCTGGTGATTCCTCCCTCAGAATCTTTACCTTGCTAATATCATATGTTATCTTACCCTGAGCACCAAGAAGGGATTCTGTAGCAGTTCTATGGAATTTAACATATACCCCAATATCATCACCCGGTTCTATATAATAATCATCAAAATAGTATGAGTCAATCATAACCTCTGCAGATACAAGATTTAAAAATAAAAGCCCCATGCACAACAATATCAATATATTATATCCTTTCATTTTCAATACCCCCTTTTTATTATTTATTTGATATCTATTCATAAATTGTTCTACCATCCTTTATATGAATTACCCTATGAGCATATTTAGAAAGGCTTTCATCATGAGTAACAACCACAATTGTCTTGTTCCTTTCTCTCTGTAGTTTGGATAGCATTTCCATCACCTCCCTCCCAGCCCTCGAGTCCAGATTTCCAGTAGGTTCATCAGCCAATATTACATCAGGGTCATTAGCCAAGGCTCTTGCAATTGCAACCCTCTGCTGCTCACCACCAGAAAGTTCTGATGGTTTATGATAAATTCTATCTCCAAGATCAACACCATTTAATAATTCAATTGCCCTTTTTTCTCTAAGTATTTTATCAACACCCTGAAATGTCATTGGCAACATAACATTCTCCACTGCAGTTAAACTAGGCATCAGATTAAATGACTGAAAAACAAAACCAATTATCTTACCCCTTATCTGTGCAAGGTCGCTTTCATGTAGTTTTGATATATCCCTCCCCTCAAGATAAACCTTCCCCTTTGTTGGAATATCTAAGCAACCTATCATATTCATTAATGTTGACTTTCCACTCCCCGAAGGTCCCATTATAGCCACAAATTCCCTTGGGAATACACTGAGATTTAAACCCCTTAATGCCTCTACCTGAATTTTACCTATATGATAGACCTTCCATACATTCTCCAATCTTATTATTGGTTCATCTCCATTTATCTTTCCATACATTTTTCAGTTTGATAGACTATTAACCAATATCATCAAACGTTCTCCTGCCGCTTTAATTGCATTAACACCCTTTTTTGTTACTATATAACTCCTTCTACTTGGTTTCCCCTCTTTATACTCCCATGACCCCTTTATATACTCTTTATTCTCCAGCCATTGAAGAACTTTATAAATTGATCCGGTGCTAATCTTCAAACCATATTGATGATTTATATACTTCATTATATCATAACCATGAGTATAACCCTTTGCTATCAATGCAAGACAGTATAGTTTTGCAAAGGATTTCACAAATCTTTCATTTGTCCAATCCAATATCTCATCCACATCCTTCTTTTCCACTTTTATTTTTATATATATCCAAATTTAATATATTACAATATTTAATATATTTCATTTCGTGATATAAAACAGAAACATTTAAGAAAATTAACATCCTAATATTATTTGATGGGTCATTACTCTATCTGGTTAGAACATTATCACAATTGTAGGGATAAGATTCTAGAGGATCTGAAATCATATAAAAAGGGTATAGACTCTCTAAAAGAGATCGTTGATAAGAAAAATTTGATTATTCCAATTCATAGAACGAATACCAAAAAAGACGGGATTATGTGTTTTGTTGATGGTGGTGAGGGAATCAGAGAACTTCTTGGTGCCGTTGTATACCTTATAAAAACCTCAGGATTGATTATAAAAAAGACATCTAATAGATTTCATGATGAGAAATTTGTCAGGGATGTTGATATGGGAATTCTTGATTATGATGAATATACCAAGGAAAGGGTTGAACTGCTTAGAAGTGCAATGGAATTTGATGTAGCTATAAAGTCTATAGAGGAGTATAATCCAGAATATGTTTTTATAGATGGTTCACTCCATGTAAACTCAAAAAAGAGGTCAATAGAATGCAATGAGTATTCTATATACAGAAAGAAATTTAATCGTCTATTGAAGAGATGCAAGGAGAATGGTATTCATATAATCGGAGTTTCAGAGGATAGTAAATCAAAATTATTTGCCAATTATCTATCATTCAAATATAATATTAAAATACCCAGATTTATGACGGATTCATCAATTCTTAGAATACTGTTTGGAAATGCAAAATACAGGACAGTTGAATTTACACCATGCTCAAAAACGAATTCATCACTTACAGTGTCTTTCACTACAGTATATGTACAACCAACACCTTTCTCCAATCCCCTACGAATTGATGTTCCAGAATGGGACGATGAATTTTCAAATATCATTGACCTGATTGTGGAGTTATGTAAGGGTTCAAGGCATTATGGTTATCCATTACCAATGTATTTGGTACATTTAGATGCCAAGGTTGAAAAGAAACAGGCCGAATGGAGTACTAAGCAATTAATCCATCATCTATTAAAGGAAGAACCCTCATTAATGGATTCTATTCTTAATAAAACAAGAAGGGATTCAAGACCCTTGGGATAAGATAATATTAAAAATTATATTAAAAATAAAAATAAATTAAATTTTA
>CAZQER010000015.1:0-24774 GCA_964592095.1 uncultured archaeon | reverse complement strand
TTATCTCGTGATACTCAGAGATTAACTATTTTTGTCCCAAAGCCAGTAAAATGTCTTAGCGATTTAATATGTCTTAGCAATTAAAATCTCTGTACCATCAGAACCACAGATAATACATCTTCTTTGTTTTTTATTTACAGATAGGATATTGGCATATTCCTCTATTCTTTCAGCGCATTTCCTATCATTACACCATCCAGTTCGTATAATGCCTTTTCCAGTATGGGTTTTTAATTCATCTAAATTATCTGCAGTGAGAAATTGTTTTCTGAATTTATCCTCTGCGGTCGTTCTAAGATTTTTGGTAATCTTCTCAAAATATGAATTTATATCGAAATTATTAAGTTCTATCTGTTCTCTTCTTTTTGTATCCCTCCTGACCACAGTAATCTTATTTTCATTTAAATCCTTTGGACCTATTTCAAGTCTTAATGGCACACCCTTCATCTCCCAAAAGAAGAATTTTGCTCCAGGTCTTTCATCACTATTATCTAATCTAACCCTGATGCCATCTCTCTTCAATTTCCTCTCCACCATTCTAGCATAATTAATGATCTCCTCACCTTCTGATTCTTTAAATAATATTGGTATAATTATAACCTGAATTGGAGCAATTCTGGGAGGTAAGATTAATCCTATATCATCACCATGAATGGAGATTAAGGCTGCAAGTAATCTACCAAAACTAGGACCGTAGGATGTCTGATAAACAAATTTATGCTCCCCCTTCTTATCCTCAAATTTTATATCAAAAACCCTCGAAAAATTTTGTCCAAGATTGTGGACAGTTGCTATCTGCAATACCTTTCCATCGGGGAGTATGGTATCAAATGCAAATGTATCAACAGCACCCGGAAATCTGTCCCATTCAGGTCTTGTACTTATTATAAATGGAATACAAAGATAATCATTAATCAATTTTTTATAAATCCTTTTTATTTCCTCTATATTCCTCCTCGCATCCTTTTCATCTACATGTGCTGAATGACCCTCGTTCCATAGAAATTCTCTTCCCCTTATCAGGGGTCTTGTATGTTTTGTTTCGTATCGGTAAACAGCACAACTCTGATTAACTTTTAATGGTAGGTCATTATGTGACCTAATCCATAATTTGAACATTTCATATATTGGAGTCTCAGATGTTGGTCTTAATGACAATCTTCTCTCAAGTTTATTTTCTCCTGCATGCGTAACCCAAAAAACCTGACCTTCAAAACCAGCTATATGTTTTGTTTCCTTTCCGAGAATATCTTCTGGGATAAGAACTGGAAAAAGAACAGACTCATGATTTGTATCTTCAAGCATTTCTTCAAGTATCTGTTGCATTTTTCTTATCATAAAAAGCCCCCATCCTCTGTATACGGGCATCCCCTTTATCGGATATCTGCTATCTACAATATCCGTCTTTTCCAGTATGTTATGATACCATTCAGATAAATTATCATTCTTATTCATTGTATAATAAAATTGTATTTAAGGTTTTAATTAAAATTCTTTAATGATAATAAATTAGAGGTGATATATATGGCTGAAAGGATATTGGATGAAAAATTGGAAAAAGAGATCAGGGAAAAGATTGATAAGGAAATAAAAACTGCTATGAAGGAGATAGAAATTGCAAAGTCTAAGATTTCTGATAAAACAGAGGAAACGATAGAGTCAATCAGAGAAAAGCCAGTGGAATGGGTTGTTGGTGCATTTGTTGCGGGATTGATTATAGGAAAACTTCTTTCAAAATAGGTGAATTTAATGCTTAAAGATATATTAGAAATCATTGTGGGTGTAAAAGAGGAATGGAGAAAGGAGGTGGATTACACAGCACAGACCATTGGAGATGGTATAAGAAAGGGATTTGAGGAAGGGTTTGAAAGAGTCAAGAATAGGTTTTTTAAATTGATGATCGCTACATTCTGCACGATATTTGGTATTTTACTAATTTCATATGGAACAGCGACATTTATAGATATTCAGTTTAAAATTCCAGGTTTTGGTTTTATAGTACTTGGCATATTGGCTTTAATCATAGGGCTCTTTGCATCTATAAAGGATTGAAATTTGTTATGAAAAGGGGATTTCAGTATGAACTAAGGAGTTGGAATGATATGTGGGAGCTTTCTAAGGAGGTAGCCCATAAAATAAGGGATTCCAAATTTAAACCAGAATTAATAATCGCTATAGCAAGGGGGGGATTAGTCCCAGCAATGAATCTGTCAGATATACTGGATGTGAAGGATATTCTCTGTATGAGGGTTGAACACTGGGGTAAAACTGCACAGAAGGATAAAAAGGCTAAAATAAAAACAGGCATCTATACAAACATCAAAGGAAAGGTAATAATCCTGGTTGATGATGTTGCAGATACTGGAGAGAGCATCAATATCTCTTTAAAATATATAGAATCACTGAAACCAAGAGAGGTAAAGACGGCAGTCTTGATCTATAAATCACAGTCAAGATTTAAGCCAGATTTCTATGGTGAAAAGACTGAAAAGTGGAGATGGATAATTTTTCCTTGGAATATAACAGAGGATTTATGCAATATGATAGAGAAGATTTCAGAAAAAAAGAAAAATCTAAATCCTATGGAATTGAAGGACGATATTAAAAGAGAATTCAATTTGGGTCTGAATGATGTTCATTTAAATTATGCTATTGAGGAATTTAAAAAAAGAACACATAGAAATTATTAGTTCACATTCCGGAAATCATGCTACTGAAAATGATATTCAAACCACTATTTAGTACTATAAATACTATAATTGAGAGAAACATTATTATGAGAATAAGGGATACTGTATAGGCTGAGGTAATCCTTCCCGTTCTCATAAAGCCTATTATTATTGAACCAAAAAAAGCGGATATTATTAGACAGAAAAGGCAGTATGTCTTGAAATTAAACTTACCTTCACAGTTAAGTTCAAGATAACCACAATGTGGAGAAGATGCTACAGGAAATTCATGTATCCTTATGATAGAGCCAGTCATTGCTGTATCTGGTATATTTATTTCCATGAGGGTTTTTGAGAATACTACAACAAATTGATTTGATGCTCCGAAAAGCAATGGAGCACCTATAATTAGGGCAAATGCAATAAACATTACCTGCATAGTAGTCTCAGTTTTCATTCTTCTTATTAATGTCAATTCGGTCCGGATATCATCTGCTATCTCCTGTAAAACGGCGGGCAATTCACCCCCCGACCTCATCCCCTGAATCATCAAACCAACCGCCCTTTTTAATCTTGAAGATTTGATTCTGTGGGTCATAGATATGAGTGCATCCTCAAACGATACCCCCGTGAGGGTATCCCTTGCCACATTTTGTAATTCCATAGCAAGTGGTCCAAATTCCGGTCTGGAAGCAGCCCATAATGCATTATATGGTGTCATTCCTGCTCTCATATTCTGGCTTATCATTGAAAGTACATCTGGCAATACATTCTCCACACCTTGGGTTCTTCTATCAATTATAATCAGAAGTATCACATGAAAGAGAATCCAGACACCAATCAGAGAGCCAGTGGATATTAATGCTGATAATTCAATTGAATATTTAAATATAAATGTCAATATAACAAAAACAACTGTTGGTATTGTAAGGCTGTATATGAATACTATTCCAAGTGTTTCCTCGGGATTCTGTGTAAGACCAGAGAGGACTAATCTTCTCTCCAATCCTTTTTTAATATTTTGAGGAAAGAATGTTCCAAATTTATGAAATAGATTTCTGAAAAATCTTGTTAGTAAAATAATGATGGGTTTTACAGATAATACTATCCTTATTATCACATTTCCAATAGCCTCTATTGAGGTGAAAATTACGGTATGGATAATATTAACTACAATGATGATAAATTTGAAAACCAATTTGAAAGGATTTTTTTCCATTTTATATTTCAGGTCTCTTACTTCTAACAAGATAAATAAATATTATTTGAATAATAGCCAATAATACAAGCACAAACCAAAATGTATCCTCATTGATCATACCTCCTCCTAAAAAGCTTGATAATATGAGTAAAAGGGTTATTCCCATTGATGGTGCAACAATGATGAGCATCATATAAATCAGACCCCATAAACTGAGTTCCTTTCCATAACTTTCTATCTTATTTTCCTTTTCTCTCTGAATTTCAACTGATATTGCTGCAAGCGCCTGCTTTACATCCGAACCCGTTTGAATTGCATTGGATATCTGCCACAATACCCTTCTCAGATATACGGATGGAGATATAATTCCATATTCATTTAATACATCATTTATAGATTTTCCGGACTCTATATCACCAACTATCTTGGAGCATATAGTAGAACAGGCACCATAATCTCCCTCTGCTATATTACTGATTGTATTAAATAGAGGTATTCCCGCGGTAAGCTGAATCTGCATATCCTTCAGCATGTACTCCAAATCCTTATCTATTAATCTACCCATTCTAGCTGTTTCCAGTTTGGGGAGTGATAAAACATAAAAGAAGGTGAAAATAGATACTATAATTGGAATTCCTACTGCCAAATACAGATCAAATGGCGCCTTGGCAATAATAATTAAAGAGAGAATAAGCAGTATGACAGTAATAAATGCAATGAATGTCATCAGAAGTGTTACTGCTATGTATTGTATTGCGTCTATATCATAACCCGCCCTTCTAAGGTCCCATTGAAGTTCGGGAAATGCAACAGATAATCTTTCTGCACTATATTTAAAAGCCATCGCAGAATCCTTAATCCTCTGGGATTTAAATAGAACAGTCATTTTATTTTTTATTTAATGCATATGTCGTTATATATTTTTAATATTAATTTAAATCCTTATCGGATTCAACCAAATCCAAAACGGTATCCTTATCTATATAATACTCCGTAATAATTTTACCAACATCATTAACGCTTGTGATGTCCTTTTTAAGTAGCCATTTCAATATCAATTGTTTACCTTTTAAATCCTCATTAATCTCCGAACTACTCATTCCAGTGAATGTTTTCATTTCCTCCATCACCCTTTTACTGGGATTCTTTGGCTCAACCTTGTCCGTTTTCGGGTTCCATACATAGAGCGTATTAATCTTCAAATTTTCTGAACTTCCCTTTATCAGTTCAACAATCTCCAGCGTCCTTCTCTGTTTTGTTCTTCTATTGATATGCTGAACAACTATCAATGGTAGAGAACTCATAACCACTTTTGGAATATTCATAGGCGGACTAATAATCCTATCCACTACCTCATAGGCTCTATTTGCATGAAATGTTCCGTATACGGAATGACCCGTATGCATAGCCTCAAAAAGAACCTCTGTTTCCCTTTTTCGCCTCACTTCACCAACTATGATTCTGTCCGGTCTCATTCTTAATGCGTTTTCTATTAAATCCAACATAGAAACCTCACCCTCACCCCTCGGATTTGGTGCCCTTGTTGATAATGGAACCCAATGTAGATATTCTGGAAGATTTAATTCTCTTGTATCCTCTATGGATATTATCCTCTGATTTGCCGGGAGGAAAGGCATTATTGCATTCAGCATAGATGTTTTTCCAGATGCTGTTCCCCCTGAGATAAGCATACTCATCTCGTATTCACAGGCTAACCATAAAAACGCAGCAGCCTCAAAACTTATGGTTTTGAATGATGGGCTTAGCATATGAACCATTGTCCATGGTGTTCTTGCAAATCTCCGAATTGTTATTGTATTACCCTCTGTTGATATAGGGAAAAGTGTGGCATTAACCCTGTCCCCAGTTGGAAGGTGTGCATCCAATAGTGGTTCCAAATGTGTTATTTCCCTGCCCACCTGTCTTGCTATCCTAGATGAATAGTTCATAATCATATCCTCACTGGGTATTCTTATATTTGTTTTTAACCATCCATATTTTTTATTGAAGACCCACACAACATCCCCGCTACTGTTAACAACGACCTCCTCCAGAAAGTCATCGCATAGAAGATATTCTATATCTCCCATACCAATCATATCGTTAACCAATTTTATACTCAATAATGTTATATCCTCATCAGATGACTTTTTCAAAACAGCCCTCAATCTCTCCTTTGCCTCCTCAATAAATCTCTTCCTCAATTCATCCATCTCCTCGGGTCCTCCAATCCCAGTGGACCTCTGTATCTGTATCTCCCCCACAAGACTATGTTTTGTTCTTTCCAGTAATGCATTTGTTACTCTATCGATCTCCGGTAGCATTATCTGATAGTGAGGTACATAATCGCCTACATCATTTATCTTAACATTAAGTGTGATTCCATCTACGGATATATCATAAGAGTCAATTTCGGTAATTATTTCCTCTTCAGTATCTATCTCCTTTTCAATTTTATCTGTCTCTACCATTTTATGTTAAAATATATACCATTATTCCTTTATAAGTCTTCAATTTTATCTATTAATAAAATGAGGTTAAAGGGAAAGGTACATAAATTTGGTGATGATATCAACACAGACTATATAATATCAGGAAAATACAAGTTCAAAACATTAAACAATAGGGAACTTGCAAAGCATGTTATGGAGGATATACATCCAGATTTCTATAAGGAGATTTCGGAGGGAGATTTCATAGTTGCAGGAAGAAATTTTGGATGTGGTTCTTCAAGAGAACAGGCTCCACTTGCAATAAAATATGCGGGAATATCCGCAGTGATTGCAAAATCATTTGCAAGAATCTTCTATAGAAATTCAATAAATATAGGACTTCCCGCCTTGAAGTGTGATGATACAGATAGGATTGATGATGGTGACATATTGGAGGTTGATTTATATAAAGGTATTATTATCAATAAAACAAGAGATATAACTCTCAAAATAAACCCCCTTCCCACTATTATGCTCAATATACTAAAGGAGGGTGGTTTGATAAAATATCTCAAAAAGCACAAAGGATTTTGATTTTGATTATGCTAATGATAACTCTCCATATATCCACAAATATATCCATAAACCGAAATTTTGATTTCCCAGCCCTCCTCTTATAAAACACTATCGGAATCTCCTTTATATTTACATTCATCTTCATGATGAGATACAGAAGGAATACCTGAAACGCATATCCCTTCACATTAATCTTATCCAAATCTATCCTCCTTAGAATAGATGTCTTTATGGCCCTATAACCCGAACTACAATCCCTGACATTCAATTTTAAAACTATGCGTGCAATTAAATTTCCTAAGATTGATATAATTCTCCTATGCAATTCTAATCCAGCAATTGAACCCCCCTTGATATATCTGGAACCTATCACAAGGTCATAGCCATTTTCAATCTCTCTTAGGAATTTTTCTATATCTTCGGGATTATGAGAGAAATCACCATCCATTTCAAAGATTATTTCGGCATTTAAATTATTTATTGCATATTCAAATCCGTCAATATATGCACTTCCTAAACCCCTTTTTGAGTTTCTTTTTAGGAGAAATATATTATTTTTATTTAAATTTTTCACTATTGCAGATGTTCCATCGGGAGAATTATCATCAACAATTAGTATAGATATATCATAATCTTTTATATTTTCTGTTGTACCTTCTATTAAATTCAATAAATCCCCTATATTCTCAGATTCATTATATGTGGGAATAATAATCACAACCTTTTTATTTTTCTCTATCACTTCTCCATAACCTCATCATAAATCATCTTGAGTTTGGCTCCAACATTCTTCAGTGAATGCTCTTTTGCCATAGTATGAGCATTTTTAGCAAGCTTATTTCTTAATTCTTTATCCATCATCAGTCTTTCCAATTTTTCTTCAAATTCATAAAAATTCTTTGCCTTCAAACAATTTACCTCATCTATCAACCATCTTTTATATGCAGGTAAATCTCTGCAGAGTATCGGCATTTTGCATGCTGCAGCCTCTAATAGAACGATTCCCTGATTTTCACAATTGCTAGGAAAAAGGAATATATCCGCTCCACAATACGCCGATACTATATCCTCAATATAATTAACCAATATAACATTATCTGGTTTGTTTCTGATCAAATTTGATATTTCCCTCTCCTCAAGTTTTTTGTATCTCCTACCGACCCAGATAAATTTCTCATTATATCTTCTTGCAAGGTTCATAAATGTCTTTATACCCTTCCTTATAAACAGATGCCCAACACATAATGGAACCATATCCGTATCCTTCAGATCGTATTCCTTCCTGAACTTAACTCTTTTTTCTTTTGAAAATTTGAATTTATTTGTATCAACACCATTACTGATAACCCTTATAGGTCTTTTAACACCATATCTCTCAAGAACATTCTTCGTGTACTCGGATGGGCAGAGAACCAAATCGGCTTGATTATAATAGAATGTAAGATACCTCTGAAAATATGGGGCTATAAGATTACTGAATCTAAAACTATCTCTGAAATCATCAGCAGTTGTATGAGCATGTATAACAACCTTCTTCCCCTTTTTTTTCATCCTCCTTGCCAGAGAGAGCGATTTCAAACCAACTATATTGAGGTGTAGTATATCAAATTCATCATCTAAATTGTTGGTGTATTCTATGTTATTTAGTTTTAATGCCTTTCTCTGATTTCTGATAGCAGTGCCAATACCAGTAATACTCAATTTCCCTTCCAGTTCCAGATATAAGCAAACCTTCATATAATCTATTATAGGATAGAAATATTTTATTACAATCTCCAAGTTGCGTATTTAAGAAATAAAAATAAATAGATAATTAAGATGTATATATTTGATTATGAAATTAGTTTGATATGGATATTAATTCTGGTGAATATAGGTGTTATACTTGCATTGATACTCATTTTAATAGAACTGAGACAATTAAGTAAACTAAGGTCATCATTTGAGAGAATGTTTGGGAAACATGAAAAGATTCTTGAGAGGGATGAGGAGATCTTCTGGAGGGAATTAGAAAGACTTAAGGGAATGCTGAAGTAAATGTAATGTTGGATATTCTCATTCGGATTCCAAGTGTGTTGATATCCTGCCAAAGTCAAAGATTTCATCATTTTCTATACAATATACTCTAAAATGTGATAAATCCTGATTCATGAATGGTGAAAGTGGTTTTTCCCTGATTATATCAATTCCCTCCGTAACAAAATTTAGAGAGGGTATCTGTATCAAATCCTTACCCCTCCATTTACCAAGAAGAAAACACTTAACCTTCTCAACCCTGAGTTCATCCCTTATACCAAGTGCCGGATGGTCATGACCTATAATTACTATCTTGGCTTTATAAAGGTCCGGGTCTTCTGGTATTAAATGACCGTGGGTTATAAATATTTTTCTCCCAGATAGATAGTAATTGGAAAAAAATTTGACATTCCTTTTTGTTGCAATAGGTCCAAGAATTGTATCATGATTGCCCTTTATAAGTACTATATCATCAACCCTCCTCTCAATAAATGACAGGAAATTCATAACCTCATTCCATTCCTGTTCTGAAATCCTGCCAAATTCATGCTTTAAGTCACCACATATAACTACTCTCTCTGGAGCGATATGTGAAAATACCTTCGTGAGATGATTTATAATCTCATCATACTGGAATCTTGGTATTAGATAGCCCATCTGATTCAATTCCTCTTCATAGCCAAGATGCATATCTCCAAATAGTAATGTCTTCTCATCCTCTATATACAGGGTGAGACCATAAATGTATACTCCCGAGAGTATCTGCATAGATTCCATTTTTCAATATTTTAGTATATTTAGATATTTAATGGGGCAATATGTCTATATCTCTTTTCCCTATTCTTTTTAATATTATCTGATGCATTCTTTTTATGAATTCCAAACGGTCCTCCATCTTCAGAATGTCCATATATCCCTGAGCAATTAGATTGAATGCAAATGGTGATGGTACATCTGTAAATATATATTCTATCTTTATACTGTTCTCCCTCAATAATTTTATTATATACTCTGCATGCTCCACATCCATAAAGTCCTCTATTACCTCTCTCTTCGCCTCCACAAGTATCGGAAAATTATCTGAAATCCTCTTTACAAGATTCATTAATATCTTTGAACCTATTTGCTGTTTACCAACAGATTTCTTCCTTCCCTTGTATTTCCTAAGTATCATCAGAGAGCGGGTAGCACAATGCCTAAACCTTCTACTGAGAATCTCTGTTTTATCTATAGCTTTCAGAAGGACATCTCTTATATTCATATTAATTAATTTTCTCAATGCATCTTCCGTCTTAATCTTTCTTCCTCCTGCATATATATAAAAACCATTATCGGTCAAAGATATCATGACATCTCTCTTCTCAAGTTTTGATATAACATATGCAACGGCTCTTGACAGGGCATCATTTGTTCTCCTACCAAAGATTGTATGGAATATAACATACCTGTCACCTCTGAATCCTCTATAATACTCAACAAGTATCCTTCTATCAGTAGGAATTTTTGCATAGAGATATTGTTCATTAATATATTCATATATGGAGTTTGCAGAGTTTTTATCAACATATAAATAATTATGAATGAATCTCACAATCTCATCCTTTGATTCACCCTTATCTAATCTTTCCTCTATAAGCCTTCTGAATCTACCTATTTCCATGGCAAGGTCAAAACTTAAAGGTAACATCTCCGAGAACCATGCCGGTACAGTAGGTATTTTGCTACCCGCAGGCACTACCTGTGCTGTTTGACCCCTACTGTACAGGAATTGATATGTATTTCCACCAAGGACGAAGATATCTCCTTTTCTAAGTCTCTCAAGAAATGCTTCCTCTATCTTCCCTATCTTTTGTTTCCCTATCTTAACCTTTATGTTTGTTTCATCGGGTATTGTACCAACATTTGTGGAATATAAAACCCTTGCAAGTTTAGATCGCCTTCCCATAATTCTTTTTTCATAATCAACCCATATCTTTGCATATACATTTCTCTGCTCAAGTTCAACATATTCACCAGCAAGATAACCTATAACAGAATCATAATCTTCTCTTTTTAGATTCCTATAACAATAACTTCTTTTTATGAGATGATACACATTGTCTATATGTTGTGTACCCTCTATACATATACCATAAATATGTTGTGCCAGAACATCAAGGGCATTTTCGGGTATATGAATATTATCTATCTTACCCTCTAATGCATTTTTCAATAAAACAGAGCATTCTACTAAGTCATCCCTATCCATTACTATTATCCTTCCTTTTGCAATATCATGCAATCTATGCCCTGAGCGTCCAACCCTCTGAAGTGCTCTTGCAACAGATTTTGGAGAGCCTAAAAGGATTACCAAATCGATATAACCTATATCTATGCCCAATTCCAAACTCGTGGAGGAAACGACACACCTTAATTCACCATTTTTAAGTCTGTTCTCTATGCTAAGTCTATGCTCTCTGGAGAGGGATGAGTGAT
This sequence comes from uncultured archaeon, assembly GCA_964592095.1. GTDB lineage: Archaea > Altiarchaeota > Altiarchaeia > IMC4 > QMZM01 > EX4484-2. The sequence continues at coordinate 13,405 of CAZQER010000015.1, read as the reverse complement.
GGGCACCTATACTCTTAGTAAAATGCTCCGGGAACCTCTGCTTTAGATTATGAACCACCCTCTCTGTTGCTGATCGTGTATTTGTGAATATCAGTGTCGTTTTATGCTCTGATATAAGTTTAAACAAGAGTTTATACATGGAATCCTGCAACTCCTGTTGTGTAGTGTTCATCAAATTTGGTACTGGCGTTAATACCTTCAAATCCAATTTTTTTGTATAATTCACATCCACTATCTTACAATCCCTGAGTTTTCCATTTTCATAACCAACAAGAAATTTAGCCACCTCTTCCAATGGGGAAACGGTGGCTGAAAGTGCAATTCTACAGAATCTTCCTGCGAGATTCTGCAATCTTTCTAAACTAAGGGATAGGTGTGTTCCCCTCTTGCTTTCTGCAAGTGAATGGATTTCATCTACGATAACCCATTTGATATCCTTCAGAAGAAGTCTAAATTTTGGTGCATTCAATATTATAGATAATGTCTCTGGTGTTGTAATCAATATATGTGGTGGTTTCTTCAACATTTTTGATTTCTGAGATGCTGTAGTGTCCCCAGTTCTCACAGAAATCCTTATACCCAATTTATCCCCATTTATCTCCTCCATTTCTTTCAATGGCTGTTTTAGGTTCTTTTCTATATCATTATTTAATGCCCTTAGTGGCGATACATACAAACAATAAACCCTGCCCTCAAGTTCATTCCTCTCAGAGAGTTTTATAAGTTCATTGATGATAGAAAGGAATGCAGTTAGTGTTTTTCCAGAACCAGTCGGTGCAGATATCAGGATATTTTCTCTATTATGTATATTCCTTATGGCATATCTCTGAGGTGGAGCAAATTTCTCAAATTTACTACTAAACCATTTCCTTATCAGAGGATGAAGGTCATTATAGATTTCCCGCTCTGGATAAGGTTCTTTTTGATATGTAATCATTCTAAAATAAAAAGATTTATTAACTTAACAGTATGTATGGTATGATTATTTCCTTGATTTTAGTATTTGTATATATCTCTCAAGTAATGCTATAAATCTCGTTTCTGCTGCAATTAAATCCTCTGTGGATACAATTCCCTCCAAGGAATCTCCAGATGTTACCACAAGCCTTTTAAATCCCGTTTCATTAAAAATCCTTACTGCGTCCTCCAGTGATGCCAGTGGGTGTATGGTAACCAAAGGAGAACTCATTATTTCTTTAACCCTTGTAACCTTCGGATTCCTGTTTCTACAAACCACCTTGGTAATTATATCCCTTTCAGTTATTATGCCACAAACCTTATTATCAATCTCGACCACTAAGCAGCCAATATTGAGATCAGACATCATCTCTGCAGCCTTTAAAACAGATTCATTATGGTTTATGGTAATAACATCCTTGGTCATAATATCTCTTATCTCAGTCATTTTATTTACATTTTAATACAGAGAATATAAAATTAGAACACATGTTTAAATTTAAGAATCAGATTAAATCTCCACAATCTGTGCATGTTTAATACCCTGAATAATTATAACATTTTTTTCATCTACAAATCCCGCATCAATTGCCCTTTCCACGACCTTATTGCCTGTAAGGTTTGCAATATTTGCATTATCAAGTAAATCCTCTAATTTGTCTAAATCCATTCTTTCACCTTTATAGAAATCCTCTCTCACATGCAGCAAAAGCTCTCCTTCAGAGAATTTTTTACCTATTATATCCTCATCACATGCGGCAATAAGGATTTTACCATCTTCCTTATATATTTTTGTATACATCCTGATTCTATTTTATCTTTTTTAATGGCCACCATCCTCCACAGGCAGTACATTTGATAATCTTTTCCCCACCCAATTCAGTAATTTTGGTATCCGGTCTGTGACATTCGTGACAGAATACATATTCGTCAGCATATTTTTGAATTTTATCCTCTATTACATTCTTTTTAACCTGTCTCTGCAATACTGCCTTTTTACCATCGTATGTAGCAGGTGCGGCCAATTCCTTTATTAAATAAAGAAGTATATGTTTTGGGTCTCTCTGAAACGCATTTGCTATTTCATTAAAATTCATGATATATGTCTGTCTTCCCTGTATATTTATTTTGACATCTGGCATCTCAAATCTGGATGTTGTCTTTAGTTCATCTGGAAGATTCTCCCATACCCTGTCCAGAAGTTCATTGTATTTATAGTTCATTCCATTCACTCTCTCCGTGGGAAATAAATTTTCTGTTCACATCCCTTATCAAAGAATCACAATCCATTTTTATCTTTTCTAAACTTGCCACTATTCTGTGCCTCTCATGCTCCACCTCATCAACCATTTCATATGGTTCAATAGCAGTTTTAAAATCATCCAATTCAACCATTGTGTATTCAGATTCATTCATCTTTTTTGCTATTTTTCTGCACATCTTTTCTAACCATAGATTCATCTCCACCTTTACCCTGCTCCTTATCATCTTATCATCATCAAGTTCGTCTTTCATAAGTCTAATAATTGGTGCCATTGGAAATGCAAATTCTTTTTTATCTTCATATTCTTCATCGACTTCCCTATCAGATTTATCAGATAATCCCTCTTCAATATCCTTTTCTTTTTCCATTTTGATCTCAAAAAAAAAGTGTGGTTATAAAAAGTGTGGTTATATATTTGATTTCAGGTAAAAATAGGAATTATCAAATTATTTTTGATATTACATATTCTGTATACTCCGATGTTCCTGCACTTCCTCCAAGGTCATAAGTGAGTTTTTTACCCTCTCTAATAGCCTCTTCTATTGCGGATGTTATTATATCTGCCTCCTTCTTCATCCCCATATATTTCAACATCAAAACACCAGAGAGGATAGTAGCAGTTGGATTTACCTTGTTCTTTCCAGCATATTTTGGTGCTGAACCATGAATCGGTTCAAAAACAGCATATTTCTTTCCTATATTTGCTCCAGGAGCCATACCCAATCCACCTATCAATCCTGCACACAAATCGGATATTATATCACCAAACAGATTCGGGCATACGAGGACATCATACATCTCTGGATTCTTTACCAACTGCATACACATGTTATCTACAATTCTATCCTCAAATTCTATCTTGGGGTAATCATTTGCAACATCCTTTGCAGCATCTAAGAAAATACCATCTGTATACTTCAGAATATTTGCCTTGTGCACTACTGTTATCTTCCTTCTTTTTTCTTTGAGAGTATATTCAAAAGCAAATCTGAATATTCTTTCAGATGCTTCTCTTGTTATTAATCTTATAGCCTCCGCCTTTGTATGTTTGTTATCTAAATATCGTTCTTTTCCTATATAAAGTCCCTCAGTGTTTTCTCTGATTACGGTAATATCTATTCCGCTATATCTGTATTTAAAACCCTCAAGGGATTTACATGGTCTTACATTAGCATAAAGGTTAAGCCTCTTTCTTAAGGCAACATTAACACTTCTGAATCCAGAGGCTATTGGTGTTGTTATAGGTCCCTTCAATGCTACTTTATTTTTTCTTATGGCTTCAAACACATATTCCGGAAGAGGAGTGCCCTCCTTTTTCATGACAGTTTCTCCTGCATCTACCCTTTCAAAATCTATTTTTGCTCCAGATGCCTGAATAACCCTTACTGCAGAATCAATGACTTCTGGTCCAATTCCATCTCCAGGTATGAGTGTAACAGTTTTCATCTTCGTAGTGATTTTAGTGTTACTCCAATACCTCTCGTTTTATCCTTTCTAATCTTTTCAACCTCATCTTCCTCTTGGACCTCTTCATAAATTTCCTCTTCTGTAATTTCCTTTTCTATATCGTCCATAAACTTCCCTTCGTGTTCCTCTTCATGTACCTCCTCCTCAAATTCTTCTGTTGGCTCTCTTCTTGTTTTTATTACCATAAATAAAAAGATTATAAGTAAAAATATTACAATTGCAAGGGCAATTACTATCAGAATAATCTTGAAATTCCATTTTATCAGTTTTATTATATATTCAACAGGTTGTGAAATATTATTGACAAATCCTCTCATAGATTTTTTCATATTCCTAACAACATCATCAATAAATGAACCTGTATTGTTTTCAGATATTGCAATGATTATAGATTTCAGATAAAGATATTCGTTCATATAATGGCTCTTGTTGTATGTCAGATTTCTTATTTCATCTGCAAGTGTTGTTATATCCTTTATAGAGACATTTCTCGGAATACAATCTGGAGGGTAATCCTCCGGTGATTCTTCTATACATCCATAAACAAATAATGCCTTTTGTGCGTATATACTTGCATTCTCAAAATCTCCAGCATGTCTCTGCTTCTCAGCAAGTGCAGTATATATGGTAGCAATTAATTCCAGAGATTCTATACTCTTATTTCTATCTCCAAGCCATATATATCTTCTGGATGAATCTTCTGCATTTAATATTGCATTACTATAATTTGATTTATTGTAATTGATTATTGCATTGTTTAATAGTTTCTCCGCCTCTATTCTCATATACCTGTAAGAATTATTTATTATATTTTCTGATTTGATTACCATTGTTTCGTTATGCAGTGATTGATACTTATATTTTGCCTTCTTTGCCCAGAAACTTGCATTTATATAATCATTATGTAGGTAAAAACTCACGGATCTGTTATAGTATGAATATGCCAGTATCACCTCTTCATTCTGTTTTTGTATCATATCTCTAATAAGCGATACAAGTTTTTCTATATCGGATATCTTTTCCGTATCATTCAATTGTTGATAGTAATCCATTGCCTTCATGGCATTTTCTAACGCTTTCCTTAGATTACCTGCAGCATACAGATTCTTTGCAAGAGAATAATATCTTTCAGCCTCTGCTCTCATCTGATACCCCTTCTGTGTAAAAACATATACATTATTATCCAATGAACCCGCCATGATCTCAGGGAAGGAATCCCCATCAATATCCCCAATAGATATGGTTTTAACAGCCTTTTTTGTATGATATGACCATATCACATTGTTATCACAATCCACAAGATATAAACTATCAGATGCAACAAGAATCTCCTTACAGTTATCCTGATTTGTATCTATAATCTCCAAATCATTTATACTCTCCATGCCTGCACTATTTGTCCATTTTAGACTACTATCTGAGTTGAGAACATAGAGGTCGTTTGATGCCAGTATTATATCATTCTTTCCATTCCCATCAATATCATCAACGATTATATCATTTATATAACCCTTTGTTTCATAGTTCATTATCTCATTACCAGTATAATCAAAAACCCAGAGATATTGAAGTGAGCCGAGGAAAATCTCCAATTTGCCGTCATTATTTATATCCCATAACTTTATCTTTACCGTTCCCCTTTTGGTTCGTTGTTTCCATAGACATTTCCCACTGCTATTCAATAAAATCAAAAAAGAACTTTTGTAGTACACTCCATGTCTGCCAACCGTTCCAGCAACAATATCTGGTTTTTTATTATCATCAATATCACCAATTGCTATAGAATTTACACCCTCAGGTGCTCTTGCTTTCCAGAGAATTTTTCCATTTCTATCTATCGCATGGATATTATAGGAGATTGTGCTATCACCTGCGACTATGATTTCATCATATCCGTCATTATTAATATCTGTAATCTCTATGGATGTGATTGTATTACTGCTATCTGTCAAAACCTTCCACTTGATATTCCCATTATCATCAAAGCAGTATACATAAAACAACACACCTGCAATTATCTCATCTCTTCCATCCTTATCTATATCTGCAACCCTCATTGATGTAATAGATGGAAATCCCCTCTTTTCCCAAAGAAGATTACCATTCTTATCAATAGCAGTAAGCCATCCTGCAATACCTGCACTTGTATAAAGAGAAACACTGGCAATAACTGCTCTTTTCTCCTTATCAATATTCAATAAATGTATGTTTGTTACACTTCCGGATGCGTCATATTTCCATTTCAGTGAGAGTAAATCCTCTGTAGATGAGGTTGTAGAGGAAATAAGTATCATAAATAATATTAAAAAGATTGTATTGTTTACTATTTTTATTATCCTGTATCTCATCACCTTCACCATAAATATATATCCATTATTTGATATTCTCATTCATACTAAAATATCCTCCTGTTCTAAGAACTGAAAAAACCACAATATATTTAAAGTAGTATTATCATCTTGTATAATTACCCCCAAAATGAAAACCGATGATCTTGAAGATATGATGCATGAAATGTTCTGGAAGGATATACTGTATGAAATTGTTAGAAATATGAATCCATGGGATATCGATATTTCTCAATTGGCAACTATATATGCAGAAAAGGTTGAAAATATGAAGAAGATGAATTTTAAAATCCCTGCAAATGTTGTTATTGTTAGTTCTGTTTTACTCAGGATGAAGGCAGATATGATAAACTCTATGAGTTTTAATCCAGATGATTATTATAATGATTATAAAGATATGAATAACAAGGATGAAAATGATTTTGAATTTATACTACAAAATTTTGACCCAACACTATTTGCAGAGACAAATATGCAATCTGAAATGTCAGACTGGGCATCTGTTGCAATTGCAATTAAACCAAAAAGGGTTCCTAAAAGAAGGGTTACTGTGTTTGAACTAATATCTGCTATTCAGGAGGTTCTAGAGGACAAGAAAATTAAGAGTTATAGAATGAACAGTAAATCTAAATCTGGGGAGAAATCCATTGAGATAAATATTAACAGGGATATGGAGAAACTGATTGAGGAGACATATCTAAAGGTGATGGAGATACTATCAAATAAGAAAATAGCCCTGTTTTCTGAGATAGCGCACGATAGAGATGAGATTATATCTACTCTAATATCCCTACTTCATCTATCATACAACCAAAGATTGAAACTGAAACAGGAGAGATTATTTGATGAAATCTTTATTAAGGCAGCCTGAATATCATATTCAATATTGAATATTTGAGGGAATATCCTTTATCTGTATTCTCTTCTGCTCTTTTGTATCCCTGTATCTTATTGTTACAGTATCATCCTTTAAAGTGTCATAGTCTACAGTAATACAGAATGGGATTCCAATTTCATCAGCTCTTGCATATCTTCTTCCTATACTCCCAGACTCGTCATAAATTGATAATATTCTTCTTTTCCTAAGCATATTAAAAATCTCTATTGATTTCATTGGAAGATTATCCTTGCTCACAAGTGGAAAAACTGCAACCCTGTATGGTGCAATATTTGGTGGGAAACTGAAATATACCCTTCCATTATCTCCTCTAAAACAGGATTCTATTACGCAATAGAACGGTCTATCTATACCGTATGCGACCTCAATTACATGCGGAATAAATTTTCTTCCATTTACCTCAACATGCATATTTTCACCACTGAGATTCATATGTTGCCTTAAATCATAATCTGTTCTATCCGAAACACCCACCAACTCTATTCTCCCAAGTGAGGGACTGTCATATTCAACATCCCATGTATCTACAGAATAAAATGCTCTTTCATTATCCTTGTGCTGTCTCAATTTAAGTAAATCCGAATTTATACCCATTCTCTTAAAGAGGAGCAATGATTTTCCCAACAGATATGCAATCATCTGAATACCTATTATATTATTTTCTACTGCCTCTCCAACTGTCATCTCAAAGGTTTTATCATTTTTATCAATAATCTTTGTTTTAATCCCCTTTACCTCATCAAATCTTGGACTTTCCTTTTTATCTGGGTCAACAAAAAACTGAATTTCTGCCTGATTAAATTCTCGTAATCTTACCATGCCCTGTCTGGGAGAAATCTCATTTCTGAATGAACGACCTATCTGTAACGCACCTAATGGAAGTTTTTTTCTTCCAATTTCCCACAATCTCTTGAATGATAGATAGGTTGTCTGAGCAGTTTCTGGTCTCAAATATACTGATGTCTTGTATTTCCCTGGACCAACATATGTTTTAAACATCAGATTATAATCATAGACCCCGTCAAGTTTTCCACCACACTTTGGGCATTTAATACCTAATTCATTTATTTTATCATTCAATTCTGAAATACCCATGTGGTCACAAGACCTCTGAAGTCTTTCCTCGACTAAATGGTCTGCTCTGTATGGTTCACCACATTTGGTGCATTCTGTGAGTTTATCAGTAAAATTTTCTACATGGCCTGATGCAATCCAGACATCCTCTGGAGAAAGAACTGGGCACTCCACTTCCATACAACCTTCATCTATCAGATAGAATTCCCTAATGAGATTTTCTATATTCTGTTTTATTCTACTACCTATTGGACCATAATCATAAAATCCTGAGAGACCACCATAGATTTCAAATGAGGGGTATATTATTCCCCTTCTTTTGGATATCTCCATAATTTTATGATACATTTTATTCTTTCACATCTCTCTTGAGTTTTTTCCTCTCATCTCTAAGTATTTTCTTTATAATCGCATCCTTTTCATTAAGTCTTTTCCTTTCAACTCCTATGTGGCTTTCTCCCTTTATTATCTCATCTTTCAATATACTTCTCTCCTCATCATATGGTGATTTATAATCTGATATATCTATATCGTCATTTACATTACTATTACCCACATCCATGTGCTCATTTTTCTTACTCATCTCAACATAACAATTTTCATTATGCTGTATTTCCTCATTTTCTTTTTCTGTATCTGTTTGAGCATCATATTCCGTATCTGATTTCTCTCTACTATCTAAATCAAATCTTTGCTTCACCTCTTTTTTTTCTTCCTCTATCATCCTTCTCCATTCTTCTCTCTCCATCTCCAGTTCTCTCAACTCTCTGCGCCTCTTCTCCTCCTTCATTTTTATCTCTGCCTCTATTCTTGCTCGTTCTTCTCTTTCCTTCCTTATCTTTTCAATATGCCATTTAATACCTATAATCACAATCATCAGGAGTATAACTACTGGAACAAGTAATCGTAACTGCTCTATTATTGATGACTGAGCCTTTTTTCTCACAATCTCATCAATCAATTTCTCAGAATTTTTGATTCCTGTCTCCCAGTTTATTTCTTTGTATATCCTGTTTGCCTCTCTGGCATATCTCTCTGCAGTCTCAAGTTGATTTACCTCATTAAACTCAAGTGCACTCTTATAATGATTATCTGCAATCTCCTTCTTTTTTATACTCTCTTTTATATCATCCATCAATTTCTGAACCTCTTTTGCCTCTTTCTCCCTAAGTATATTTCGGTATATATAAAGAGATTTATTGGCATAATAGGTTGCATTCTCAAAATATGCAGTCCTATAAAATGAGAGGGATTTATTATAGTACAATTCAGCCTCGCTCATGTTACGAAATCTCTTATTTATGCTCTCATTCAGGAATTCACATTTTGACATCCCGCCATAATTTGAAACTGAAAAATATTTAGCCCATGCGAGATTTATGGTAATTGACGCATTCCAGTAATCCCCAGATTTGAAATAATCATACGCCCTATCATACAGTTTTTCAGCCTCCATAGATATCCTTGTTCTATTTATTTCATTATTTATCTTATCAAGAAGCTTATCACATTTTTTAATAAGCGATAAATATAATTTTTTCTTTTCCGTATCCTTTTTCATCATAGCAAATTCCTTCAACTGCATGTATATGCTTTTTGATTTATTCAAATAGAATGTGGCATTACTATAGTCCCTTCCTATAAATGCATATTCTGCCTTTTCATAATACTCATCACCCTCCTTCTTCAGTTTTTCCTCATTTATCTCAATGAGCCTTATTATCAATTCCAACTGATTCTGACAATATGCTATATCGCTTGCACTCTCTATAAGTGTATATGCATCCTTGGCTTTTTTGTATCTATCTATGGCACTAAGATAGTCCCCTCTTTTATATGCATCCCTCCCCATTTCCACCTGACCATCTGCATATATCTTTATATCCTCTATATCCTTGTTAACTCTAAGAAGTAGTTTCTGCGCTCTGTAGATTCCATCAGAATAATTGTATTTTTTATATACCTCAAGTGCATCCTCAGCACATTTCTTTGCATCTAAATATTTTCGAGGTTCATAATCAAAATAATACCTGAACGCCTTATCATAACTCTTATCAGCCTCTGTTATACCTATCTCTCTAAGTTTTTCAACTATCTTTTTATATAACCCATTGGTTTTGTTTATAAGGGAATGTTCAACAGGTGCCATCAAAGAATAACTTATATTAGCCTCCAAAACAGTAGATTTAGCATACTCAAATCTTTCCTTGGCTCTTTTATAGTCATGGGTATCAAAATAGATTATACCATTGCTGTATTCCTGTAAAGCATTAACATAGTATTCATCACCCTCCGAACTAAGGCAATCATTGATTTTGTTTATCAGAAATGATGCCTTTAACATACCATCATGATCATCGATCTCTCTGAAAAGGGACAAACTTCTGTTGGCATTGACAATTGCACTCCTGCAATCACCAGCGTTATATCTACTCACTGCTTCTTCGTAGTGTATCTCCGCCAATTCTCTTATCTTGTCCTTATCACTTATGGCAGTAATATAAGTACCACCTAATATCAAAAATAAAAACAGCACTATTATGAGAGCAATTGTACTTCTATTTATAATATTTACAGACATTTTTAATTTTTAATTAATTGAATTGATAGATATTTAATCTTTACTATAATTTCCAAATTCTTCCTCTATGATGTCCCATATCCTTTCTGCAATCCTTTCTTTGTAATCCCTCGATATCAGAACATATTCCCCTCTTTTGTTTACAATGCATACTTCATTCTCATCACTCCCCATCCCGTTCTTCTTTACATCATTCCCCACAACAAGGTCAAGATTCTCATCCCTTAGTTTCATATATGCTGACCTAACCAACTCCAAGAGAGATGTATTATACTCTGCCTTGAATGCAACGACGTATAGTTTTTTGAATCTCTCCCTCGCCATTCTTGTCAATTTCGGGTTTGGTTTTAATTTTATAGTTAGACCCTTATTTCCAGATTTTATCTTCTTTTCACTGTAGATTGGAGTATAATCTGCAATCGCTGCGGTTGAAATAAGAATATCATACCTATTTGACAATTCATCCATGGTTTTTATAATCATCTCATTTGCAGTCCTTACCCTGTATATCTTTACATTTTTGTTCCTTGGGAGTGTGACCTTTATTATTGCCGCAATGATTGTCACAGAATGGTTTCTTTTCAATGCCTCTTCTGCAACAGCCTTGCCCATCTTACCAGAACTAGCATTTGTTATATACCTAATTGGATCTATTGGTTCTTCCGTAGCCCCCACCGTAATAAGAACCTTCATTTTTTAAGAATCCTTCCATATTTATCTATCTTCCCCCTCTCTATTCTCTCTCCAGAGATCGGTTTTCTATCATCTGCCAACACTATTGGAATCACCAAGATATTTATTTTATTTAACCCCTTCTTAAATCTTATAGCATTTATCTCTTCTGCCCTCAATAGTGTTTCTTCAGATACTACAATGCAATCTATATCGGGGTCTATGGTTGCAATACCATAAGAATCCTCTATCTTTATTATCTGATATGATTTATCATCCCCAAGTTTTTCTTTAAGTTTTTTTATATATTCCTTCAATTGCCTCTCCCTTTTGGAGTAAGGATATGTATTTATCGCCCTGAACCTTGCTGCAAACTCATCTGATGTCAGACCTATAACAACAGATTCCCCTATTCTGAATGCTGAATCTATTATCACCTGATGCCCCTTATGAAGTCTGTTAAATGTTCCGCCCACAACCACCTTTTTAAACATTTTGGTCAGGAGATAAAATTTGATTTGATAAATAACTTAAATTAATCTTAATATTTATCATCTCTTTCATTTTTATCTGTTTCTAATACATCCGCCACTGGTTCAAACAGGAAGTATTTCTCAACATATTTTTTCATTTCATCATCTGAGATGCATGATGTTCTACCCTCCAAATCATAGAGTTTACGAATATCATTATATATGGCAATGATTCTCGGGTCTTTTTTATCAACCCTTACCTTTATACCCATCAATTCCTCTGTTATCTCTTCAACCTTTTTTCTTATTACCTCTGTTCCAGATGTATCGCCTATCATAAGTATCCTCTTCCCTCCAACCAGTTCTGGGGGAAATGGCTCATATGTAAACGGGTTCTTTATAACACCAGCAGTATGAATTCCTGATTCATGAGCGAATATATTCTTTCCCACAATGGCTTTATTCCTTGGCACAAAGATTCTTACCTCCTTTTCCATATATCTCGCAAATTCAACCAATTTCTTTGGATTGTATTTTTCAAAACCCTTTACCCTCCATATGAGAAACAATAGAATCTTCTCTAATTCTGAGTTTCCTGCCCTCTCTCCTATTCCAAGAAATGTTAGATTAGACCAATTTGCTCCATACCAGTAACCAGCAAGTGAGTTGGCTATTCCCAGACCAAAATCATCATGTGTGTGGGTTTCTATGTTCTTCACACCAATATCCTTCAATTCTTTAACAATTTTTGGTATATTGTACGGGAGTGGAGAATCGTGGAAAGGTAATCCAAAACCAAGCGTATCACACAATCTTATAATAGCATCTGGTGATATCTCAATAATCTCTTTTGTGAATTCTTTAACGAAATTAAAATCAGCCCTTGTTATATCCTCAAAATGGCATCTAACCCTCAAACCATGGTCGACGGCATAGTTAAGAGCATGTAGGTAGTTATCAACTGCCTCCTCTCTGCTTTTAAAACCTATTTTATCAAATATATGCGAATCTGATACGGACATTAATATACCAGTTTCTTTAATACCATCCATATTCAAAACCAAATCTATATCCTCGGTTTTTGCTCTAGCCCATCCAGTAACCTCAGGAAATTCATAATTAATATCAAGCATTTTCCTTGCAACATTCTTGTCTCTTTCATTAAAGAGAAAGCACTCAAGTTTTTCTATTCCGATCTCATGTAAATATTCATAAATCCTAAGTTTATGTTTTTTGGTCATTACGACACCTGCCATCTGCGCTCCATCTCTCATGGTGCTATCACTAATCTTTATCTCAGATACATTCGGTAGTTCAATTTTCGGCATTTCTTCATAACTTCTGTACATTTTTCAAGAAATCCTCATTATTTATTTAATACAATTATAAAATATTTCAGTCTATATTAAAATTTCCTTTCTATTTTCTGGATCTCCCAGCCAATTTAAGTATCGCTTTAGTATATTTTCATTGACTTTGCCAGATCTATGAGAATATATCATCCAATCTACTCCTTCTGCGACAATCCTGATATCATACTGCTTTATATTCTCTACATAACCCCTATACCTACCTCCGAACAATATCCTTTAGCAACTATTTCAACCCTTTCCATCTCTGTTAGATATTCTACCCCTGCTTCTTAATAAACGCACCCCTGTAGAGATAAAG
>CAZQER010000014.1:9998-27787 GCA_964592095.1 uncultured archaeon | reverse complement strand
GATATTATTTAAATATTGTTCTCTTTGAGAACGATATTTATTATTTATCCCGTTTCCATCTCAGCAACCACTTTCATAGCGGAATAAACCCTATCTCTTTGTAATTATACTTACCAAATCACCATCATGTACTACATGTTCAAGACCCTTTTTCTGGCCATCAAACCTTACAGATTTTCCCCAGATTCTTGCATATCTAAAATTCCTTTCAAAATCTTTATGAATCTTCCTGCATACATCCAATACAGTAGAACCCTTCTTCAATATCAGTGGTTTCTCATAATCTACATCTTTATCTTTATTATGTGGCTTCAGATATATTCTTATAAATTCCAATTTTTTGAATATCTCCTCCTGTAATTCTTCAATATGTATACCATATTTTGCAGATATAAAAATTGCATCCTCTCCTATAACCGATTTTACATCATTTAATCTTTTTTTATTAACAGAATCTATCTTATTTACAGCCGTTATTGATGGTATATAGACCCTGTTATTCATAATTATATCCACAAGCTGATTTTCATCTATGTCTTCGTGGAATATAATTTCTGCAGAATGAATGCCATAGATACCAAGAATGCTTTTTATTGTTTTTTCATCCAACCTCTTAAGTTTAATACTTGAATTTATTATTATGCCCCCTCTGTTTGCTTTTCTTATTTTAACATTTGGTCTTTTTTCATTTATTCTTAACCCCGATTCATAAAGTTCCCTCTTTATAATATCTATCTGTTCTGGTTTGTTTATATCCAATAGAATCAATACCAAATCAGCAGTTCTTATAATTGACATAATCTCCTTTCCTCTGCCCTTGCCCAATGAAGAATCGGTTATTATTCCAGGTAAATCAAGAATCTGTATCTTTGCACCCTTATAATTCATTATTCCCGGAATTACATCCAATGTTGTAAATTCATAATCTCCTATCTTTGATTTAGCATCAGTAAGTTTGTTCAATAGTGTTGATTTACCAACAGATGGAAATCCTACAAGAATTACAGAGGCATCCCCCGTCTTTTTTACACCATACCTACCTTTACCCGTCTTTGTTGATTTCTTCTTCTTTAATTCATCTCTCAACTGTGCCAATTTGGCCCTTAATTTACCAATATGATATTGTGTGGCTTTGTTATATTGTGTCCTGCGTATTTCATCCTCTACCTCTCTAATCCTTCTTTCAATATCCGGGTCTGACATTCTATAATATAATACAAAACGAAATATTTTTATTATCCATAGAAACATTAGTTATTATATGACAAGTTCTAGTGGGAAAAACCTAGAAGAACTTTTAAGTGAAGAAAGAACACTCCTATCAAAAGAAAGAACTAGTTTAAGCTACATCAGAACTGGAATTACTCTTGTAGCAGTTGGTCTTGGGATGTTAAAGCTCTTTGAGACTAACAATCTTGTATTTATTACAGGTTCAATTACTGTTCTAATTGGTTTTTTGATGGTCATATATCATGCAATGTGGGATCGTAGATATGTTCAAAGAATCCGATATTTTGAGAACAAGATACATAAACTTACTGATGAGGAAAAGATAACAGATAACTCATTGAAAAACTAAATTCCTTTATTCAATTATCCTCTATTCTACCCTTTCCCGCGGGAATCAACCTCTGTATATCATGTAAATCTATTGATTTAATCTTCTCTATATGTTCCTTTTTTGCTTTTGATAGAATTTTATTTTTTATTTCCTCCGCAAGTCTCTTTGATTTTTTATCTCCCGGTATTATAGAAACAAAATAATCTGAATTCTTCTTAACTGCCTCCAAGGGACCTCCAATAACATCAGCACACCTATCAATTTTAAAACCGATAGCAATTTTTAGTATCGTTTTCCTGAACCATTCCTTTTTTCCATATATCATAAATGCTCCTTTTGTCAAATATTCACCAGATGGTGCATGTTTTGATACCTGTTCTGGTTTAATTGCATAAACATCTACTGAAGCATAATTAGATGTCCATGCCTTGCTGTATGATGCAGTAGCCTGTGCAGTTTCATTTTTTGTACTCTCCGGGATTTCTCTATTGTCTGGATTTTTGATTATAAAGAATGGCGCTCCATGAATATCAGAATGAAATACCAAATCATTGCTTTCCATATACCTCTTTATCAATATTTCATTGCTTGTTGCATCCTTTCCACCAATTACAAGAAATCCATCACTGCTATGAAAGAATCTGAATTTCTCATACCACTTTTTCCTTTTCCTTTCCTTTTTTTCAGGAATTTTTTCCTTAATTTCCTCATTTTTAAGTTTTTTTATCAGTTCTATTGTTTTATTCAATGCCCTTTCAGCACCTTCAATCTTCTTCTTTACCCTCTTTACCTTTTTATAATAAAACTCTGCATTCTCAGAAACAGTTTTATTTACATCTATAGTAAATTTCATTTTAGAATTCCCAACTGAATTTTTCCCTCACCACCTGATATACCGCCTCTGGAGGCATTATACCAAACTCTGTGATTATCATATCTATCTTATCCGCATCTGTAATATCAAAGGCTGGATTATAGATTTTAACACCTTTGAGTTTCCCTCTATCTATGACCTCCGATGGGCTTCTTTCCTCAATCTCTATTGCCCCACCCATCATGGATTGCGGTGAAAACTTTATGGATTCCACAGCAACTATAAACTTAACGCCATTCTCCTTTGCGCATAGTGCAATCTGTGATGTCCCTATTTTATTTACAATATCTCCATTTACACATACAGCATCTGCACCTACAAGAACCTTATCCACCTTTTTTGTGTACATTGTAAGACACACTGCCGAATCAACTATAAGTGTTACGGGAATACCATCATCCAACAGTTTTTTAACTGTGATATGACCCTGCAATCTTGGTCTTGTTTCAGTTACAATTACACTAAATCTTCTTCCTTTTTTCCATGCCTTTCTTAATATTGCTATAACAGTATCTGAATTACAATGAGTTAGGATTACATCATTATTATTAACTATCTTTGAGCCTATTTCTGCAATTCTTTCAAGTGCATTTTCCATATTTTTAATGAATTTATCTATCTCCCCTATTAACTCCTTCTTGAAAATATCGGGGTTTAAATTCTTTCTCTTCTCTGCAAGATATAAAACATAATCAATTGAATTTGGTAGAGATACTGCTGTAGGTCTTGATGACCTTAATTTTTCTCCAGCATCTTTTAATTTCAATATTATTTCTTCTGTATTTCCATAACCTGACTCTATAACCTCCTTCATAGTTTTGGTAGCAACGATGGCTATATTCAATGCACCCCTCACCTTCATATTCCTTATATCATTCACAATCCTATCTACCTCAGGTATTTCTGTCTTTCTGATTTTCATACTCATATTTATCTATTCAAATGAATAGAAATATATTGACATTCTCAAATAAAATGCACCTGCTTTCAATATCTGACCTAAGCAAACAAGAATTGAATGAGTTGATATTTGAAACCAGAAGGATAAAGAATAATCCTGAAATTTATAGAGATAGATTATCAGATAAGAGCATAGTATTAATATTTGAAAAGCCATCTACAAGAACGAAGGTATCATTTGAAGCAGCAATGTTTCAACTTGGAGGTTATCCAATCACTCTAAGCAGGGATATGTCCCAGCTTTCAAGAGGCGAAACACCCGGAGATAGTGCAAGGGTATTGAGTAGATATATAAATGCTATAGTGGCAAGGGTTTACAGACATGAAACATTGGTTGAGATGGCTAAAAATTCATCTGTACCAGTTATTAATGCATTGTCAGATTTAGAGCATCCATGTCAGGTAATATCTGATTTATATACAATATATGAGTTAAAAGGTAAATTTAAAGGTGTTAAATTAGCTTATGTTGGTGATGGTAATAATGTTTGCAATTCTCTACTATTGGGTTGTGCCATGCTTGGAATAGACATCTCTATTGCAACCCCACTGGGGTATGAACCAAAAAGTGAGATAGTTTCTAAAGCAGAGGAGATCTCAAATTCAGAAATAAAGTTATTTACTTTACCTACAGATGCAGTTAAAGATGCCGATTTCGTATATACTGATGTATGGGTTGGCATGGGCAATGAATCGGAGAGGAATGAAAGAATGAAAGCATTTAAGAACTATCAGGTTAATAATGAATTACTAAAATTCGCAAAGAGGAATTGTAAGGTTATGCACTGCCTTCCTGCAAATAGAGGTTTGGAGATAACAGATGATATGATGGATGGTAATATGTCAATTATATGGGATCAGGCAGAGAATAGATTACATGCTCAGAAGGCAATACTGCTCAAATTGATAAAATGAAATCTGAACTATCCTCTGTAGATATTTCTATTCTGACAAGAGAATTAAATAAATTATTGAAAAATGCAAGAATTGACAACATATATCAGATAGGTGAGAGGGAGTTAAAGATTAGAGTATTTACCAAGGAAAGGGGAGTTGAGGATTTGATAATTACACCAAAATTTCTATGTATAAGCAGATATGTTAGAAAATCTCCAGAAAAACCAACATCATTTGCCATGCAGATGAGAAAGTATCTGAAGGGTTTATTTATAAAAGATGTCAGACAGTACAATTTTGATAGAATAGTGAAATTTTCAATAGAGGGAAAAAACATCAGATATCTTTTAATATCGGAGTTTTTCAGTTCCGGGAATATAATCCTTTGTGATGAAGGCGGGAGAATTCTTGGGATTTTGGAATGGCAAAAATGGAGGCATAGAAGGCTCGGAGTAGGGCAAATATATAAATACCCTCCAAAGTGCATAAACCCTACAAAAATCAATGAGGATACATTGAAGGAGATCATTCAAGGGTCAAACAGAAGGATTGTATCTATATTGGCAATAGATCTGAATCTGGGCGGTTTAATTGCTGAGGAGATATGTCTGAGGGCAGGTATTAACAAAGAAATTGATTCCTCTTCAATAAAAGATGATGAAATTGGGGAAATCCTAAAAAATATCAAGAATATTATGAAGAAGGTTGAAAATTATGATATAGAACCCCTTCTAATACTTGATTCTGATAATTATCCAATAGATGCAATTCCTTTTTCACTCAAGATTTATAGTAGGTATAAATCAAAAAAACTCAAATCGTTCAATCTTGCAGTTGATGAATTATTTAGCATGAGGGAAATAGAAGAAAAGAGGAGGAAGATTGAGGATATGTTTAAAAAGAAACTAACAAAACTGCAAAGGATTGAAGAAGAACAGAGAAGAAACATAGAGAGATTAAAGGAAGAATATAAAAATTCCAAAAGGATTGGTGATTTAATATATCAGAATTTCCATTGTATAGATGAGATTATTAATACTGTAAAAAGTGCCAAGAAAATGGGCTATTCCTGGGATGAAATCAATAATAAACTTTCAGGAAAAACGATTGATAAATTGAAAATTCTGACGATAAATAAAGATGGTTCAATTATTTTAAAATATGATATTTAGATGAATAGATGATACAAATAGATAATATAATCTGGATAATATAGATAACTATACTATAGTGATTGGGAATGATTGGTATAATATCAGATACGCATGATAATATGGATGCCATAAGAACGGCGGTTGAATTTTTCAATTCAAAGAATGTTGAAATTGTTTTACACGCCGGCGATTTGATTTCACCATTTACAGTAAACGAATTCAAAAAATTAAATTCTAAATTTTATGCAGTTTTTGGTAACAATGAGGGTGAAAGGGAAGGACTGAGAAAAAAATTCGATAATCTATGTAAACTTTCAGATTTTCTTGAACTTGATTATAAAGGAATAAAAATTTCTGTTTATCATGGCACAATACCATTCATTCTCAATGCACTGGCAGAAAGCCAGATATATGATATAATTGTAACTGGGCATACACACAGACCTGAGATAAAAAGGATAGAAAATACATTAATTGTAAATCCCGGTGAGTGTTGCGGTTATCTCACAGGAAAAAGAACAATTGCTTTATTAAACACAGAAAACATGTCTGTAGAGATTATTGAAATTTAGCATTTTCATTATTATTTCATTATATTTAATGGCATGAAAAAATATGGCAAAGATTGAGGTTATCAAGAGGTCTGGTATGAGGGAGCCATTTAAAGCAGAGAAGGTCAGGGAGGCAGTTATGAGAGCGGGAGCATCAGAAAAGCTTGCTGAAAAGGTTGTAGAGAAGGTAAAAAGAAATATATATGATGGAATAACCACCAATGAGATATATAATATAGCATTTAAATTTCTGGATAAAGAAAGATATTCTATTGCCTCATTATACGATTTAAAAAGGGCAATCATGCGCCTTGGACCTGCAGGCTATTCATTTGAAACATATATCGGTGAGATTCTTCGAGAGCATAATCACAGGGTTATGGTAAGGCAGATTCTAAGGGGAATGTGCGTTGAACATGAAATAGATATAATATCCTATAATGGTAGTAATGGATACACCCTAATAGAATGCAAGTATCATAATAAGGAGGGCATATATACGGGTTTAAAACCAGTACTCTATACATATGCAAGATATCTTGATTTATGTGAGAGATGGGAATCTGATAGAGATTGTATCAGATTTGGATCTGTTATGCTTGTAACAAATACAAAATTTTCAAGTAAGGCAATTCAATACGCCAAGTGCAGGGGTATAGAATTACTTGGATGGAGATACCCAAAGGATAACGGCATCAATTCACTTATAGAGAGTAAAGGATTGTATCCTCTGACAATATTAAGAAAGATAGACCCCGTAAGTAAAAGAAAATTTGCAGATGCAAATATTATGTTAATAAAGGATTTGGTATATATGAAACTGGAGGAGCTCTCCATGAAAACAAATATTCCTGAAAACAAACTCAGGGATATTGTAGATGAGGCAAAAAATATAATTTATTAAAATGCCCATTACAAATTTTACATACCCCGTAGCCTTTGTTGGGTTTCTTCTTTTGATACCTCTTATAATTCTCTATTTATTGAAACCAAAACCAAAGCACATAAGGATTCCTACGATTATGTTCATTTATAGGATAGAAAAGGAGAAGAGATTTAGTTCTTTTTTTAAGAGATTCATAAGAGACCCTATATTAATATTACAAATCATTATCATCTCTCTTATAATTCTTGCTATTGCAAAGCCTTTCATTATTGGATTTGTGGAGGAAAATCCCACACGGGATATTGTAATAATAATTGATTCATCGGCAAGTATGCAGTCTAAGGATGTATATCCAAATAGATTTTCAAATGCTCTGGAGATAGCATCAAGCATTATTAATTCTATGAATGATGAAAGCAGGGTTAATATTATACTTGCTGGCGGGATTCCAATACAGTTAGCATCAAACTCGGACAGAGATACAGGTTTATTAGCATTATGGAAAGCAAAATGCTCTGATTCACCAACAAATATTAAGGATTCAATGGCATTTGCAATAGACATATTATCAGGATACCAGATAAATAAAAATCATGAAAGGGTAATTTATATCATATCTGACTTCTCAAGTGTGGAAAAAAGGGATGTTGACCTTTATAGAAAACTTGCATTGAACAGAAATATAAGTGTTGAGTTTATAAAGGTGGCGAAGAATGGCAATAATATTGGATTGATTTTTGCAGATATCAAGAGATTTCCATCAGAAAAGGGCAAATTTCATATAACATTTAATGTAAAGAACTTCAATGATAAAAAGGAAAAAATATCTATAGATATTCTGGTGGACAATAATAAGGTCAAGAGTATTAATGAGGATATAGATTCGTTCTCCGAGAAATTAATAAAGTTTGATATAGATGCCTCCGAGGATTCACACTTCATTGGAATAAATTTAAAACTAAACGATGACTTCACAATTGATAACAATGTGGTTTTATATTTACCTCAAATTAAGAAGTACAATGTGCTTCTAATAACAAATGATGGTGCCGATAATTTTCTTAGGTATGCAATAGAGGCATCACCCAATGTGGATTTAAAAAAGGCGTTATTTCCAGTAATACCCGATTTTTATCCATTTGATGTTGTAATTATTGGAGAATTCGATAGAAATCTTTCCATTCCAGGAGTATTTAAAGAACTTGAGAGGTATGTTAAAAATGGCGGTAATCTAATAGTAATTTCATCAGATTCTATAAATGATAAAAATATAAAAAATCTCCTGCCAGTAATTTTAAAAACGCAGAGGATAGGCAAAAAGCAGATAGATATAGTACTAAAGCATAAAATATTGAAAGATGTTCTCGTATCAAATCTAATAGTAAAAAAATACTTTGAGACGTCTGAAAAGAATGGCTCTACTGTAATAGCAAGGATAGGAGATTCACCAGTAATCTCATATATGAAATTTGGGAAGGGGAAGATATTTTTCCTCGGTATAAATCCATCTCCCGAATGGAGTAATTTTTATCTAAGTTCCTCATTACCAATATTCTGTTATCAACTTATAAAGTGGATTAATTCCGAGGAGTCTCAGATTATAAATCATAATCTCAAAAGTGGGGAATATTTAGTATCATTAAAAAATGTTACTATAGAAACACCATCAGGTATAATCTCTAAATCAAGAAATCTTCTCTTGGATGAAATTGGTATATATAGAATCAATTATACAGATACGGAAAGAGAGGATATTGTAGCAGTAAATCTACTCAATGAAAAGGAATCGGATATATCAAATTCTCCATCTATATGGGTATATAAGAATGAATTTGTTAAGAGAGGGCGGGTGTATCAAAAAAAACAGGAATTATCATTATATCTGATAATATTGGTTCTAATCTTCATTCTATTTGAAACCATATTATATCGCAGAAGGGGCAAGATATGATAACTAATATTCTGACTTACCAACCCACTCTTCCATTATCTTTGAGTCAAGCCTTTTCTAAAGGCTGAATATGGACCCGTCGGGATTTGAACGTAAGGGCGCCTTCCCCGCCCTTACCAACCCCTCCGAACCATTTTGGGCTACTTTTCTAAAGGGCTAACGCCGAGGTTGGGATTTGAACCCAAGTCTCCACAAGGGAGACTAGCTCTCCAGGCTAGCGCATTGGTCCAGGCTCTGCCACCTCGGCATGACATTCAAAAAAATTATGTTGTACATGGAGGTGTATAAAATACTTGTTTAAAAAATTAAAAATTAAGCCTCTTCTTTAATGTAGCAATCATAAATGGTAAAACCAAGGTGGCATCAGATTCTATTGTAACAAATCTTGCATCCTCTTTCACCTTTCCCCAACTTATTGCCTCTCTTACTCTCGCACCTGAAAGACTCCCATCGTATTCAAATGCAGTTGTGATATAAACCGAATAATCCAAACCCTCCCTGAACTGATTCCACCATATGGTATGATGCTTTGAAATTCCACCGCCTATAATCAAGGCACCGGTTTTCTTTGCATTAAATACTATATCCGAAAGTTTTTGTTCATCATGAAATAGATTGATGTTGAAATCCCTATGTGTCTGCCAGAAAAACCATAACTGAGAGCCTACTGCTCCATCAAAAAATCCCGGGATAAATATTGGTATTCTATTTTTATATGACCAATATGTTATTGATTCCTCTTTTTTCTCTTCATTTTCAAGCCTCTTTCCTATCTCCCATATCAACTCATAGCCAGATATTTCCATTCTATCATTGTATATCTCATTGTATATTGGTTGAAGTTTTTTTTCTATGATAATACCATAACTATCGTTGGGTATGAGAATATTTCCCAATCTGTTTATCCCTCTTTTATGTAATTCATTATCATTCATAAAGAATTTTCCATGATAATAATCCCTCCATATCCTTGCAAGGTCATGGTCCAATGTGCCATTTGTTGTTATGATAACATCACAGAGTTTTTCTTTAACAATATATTTTATTATACCTCTTACCCCAGTAGCAATTATACATGCAGGGAATGATAGGAATTTTATACAGTCAACATCCCTGCACATCATTTCCAAAATATCAACACCAACTGCGAGTTTCTTTCCAGTAAATCCACCAGCAGCCTTCATCTGTTTTATCATATATTCAATATCCATAGCATCCAGATTGATATCTACCACCCTGTTATCCATCATCTTATCAATCATAATAACTATTATTAGAAGGTAGGTTTAATTATCATTTAATTATCAAATCCATTATCCTCTTATGAATCCATATCTAAGGAATTTTTTGGCATTTCTTGTCGGTGTGATTATTCTTTCATATATAGTCTGGAATCTTGGTATAGATAAAATAGCAGAATCTCTTTCAAAAACGAGAATTGATTACTTTCTTATAGCTGCAATATTTTATTTGATAAATGAATTCTTTGCGTCTCTTGCCTTAAAGATTCCTATAAATGCAGGAATTAAGGATGTAATGTTGGCACATATGTGTGGTATGCTTTACAGCAATGCAACGCCTGGAAGAATTGGTTATTACTATACTGCATTTCCAATAGCAAAAAGAACCAATAAATCAATCTCTGGGAATGTGGGAATTATAACAGTTATACAGGGGGTAAATTTTCTAATAAAAATGATTCTTTGTATAATTGCAATAATATATTTTTCAAAATTACAGCATTACTTTTTGTTTGTATCTGTTATACCAATCATCATATTGATGGTAATATTTCTTGTTTTATATACGGATATCGTCAACAGAATAATAAAAAGATTATCATTAATCAACAAATTTCTTAAAAATGTAGAACTTATGCAGAAGGCGAGCAGAGAGATAGATAACAAAACATTAATGGAAATAATAATTATATCATTTATATCATGGATTTTCATGAGTGCTCAATGGTATTTCATAGCGTATTCACTTGGAGCGCAGATGACATTTATTACTGTTCTATTATTACAGCCATTACTTACAACAGTGATGTTCATTCCAATCTCTCCTGCTGGTTTGGGTATTACAGAAGGTGGTGGTGCTATCCTTTTCAATATATTGAGTCTTAATCAGGCAACTGGTGTTACATTCATCCTTTTAATTAGATTTAATTCAATTATTGTAGATTCTCTTGGAATGATTTTCTCACATAATCCTTCCTCTTAAATCATAGAATGTAGCATCATCTACTTTAACATTTACAAATCTTCCAAAAACATTTTTATTGGTTTTTATAATTATTGGTTTGTATGCAAAATTCCTCCCTATGAATGAATTATCTTTTCCAATCTCTGAAATCAGTGCCTTACCTTCCCATCCTATCCATTCTCTGTTCTTCTCCTTTGCATATTCTATAAAAATTTTATTAACAATTCTTGACCTGTCCTTTGTTATCCTTGTTGGTAATTGTCTCATTTCTTCAGCCTCTGTCCCAGGCCTGAGCCAGAATCTTGATATATTCAACACCTCGGGTTTTATCTCTTTTATCATATTTACTGTATTCATAAAAGCCTTTTCATCCTCCGTGGGAAATCCTACAATCACATCAGTTGATATAGTAATCTTAGGAATCTCCTCTCTGAACCTTGAAACAACCTCAATGAAATCCTTAATCCTGTATTGTCTATTCATATCCTTCAGCACTTTATCATCACCAGATTGTACTGGAATATGTAAAAATTTATAGATTTTTTCATTTTTGTAAATCCCAATCAAATCATCAAGCATTTTTATTGCATGGTTTGGACCCATCATCCCCACCCTAATCATGAATTCCCCATCAATCCTGTAGATTTCTTTTATGAGTTTAGGTAAACCTTTTTTATTTTTAATATCCATTCCATACGCTCCAGTGTCTTGTGCAGTAAGCCATATCTCCCTTACACCATCAGATACCGCCTCTTTCACACTTTCAAGAATATCTTTCATTGGATACGATTTTAATGAACCTCTCGCCTTTTTTACAATACAATAACTACATTTTCCAATACAGCCAGATGCTATTGGTATTATCTCAATAAGTCTATTTTCCCTTATTTTTGGTAATCCTATCCTGCGGACCCCATTAGAAATCCTAACAAACCTCTTACCATTATCTGTTTTTTCAACTGCCTCTACAATATCCTCAATATTTGTGCCAATAAATGAAAATCTTTTAAATACATTTGAGATGTTTGGTTGTACCGATGGCATACAACCCGTAACAACTACCTTTCTTCGTTCCTCATCTAAAACACCCAACCTTTTTAATATCTTTCTCTCGGTTGGGGTTTTTACAGTGCATGTGTTAACAATAATAATATCTGGATTATCTGAGGTGCTGCATAAATCAAAACCAGATTCCATTAGAAGTCCAGCCATATACTCAGAATCCGCCTTATTCATTGCACAACCATAGGTTTCTATACTCACTCTTTTGGTTTTCATAGTATTATTTCTTACTTATTGGCTGTCTTTTATAGGGCTCAGGAATGAACTCTACAGTTGGTGATACTCTCATTGGTTGCGGGTATAAACTCATAAGTTGATATATTTCAACAGGCAGACCTGTTTCTACATTGAGATTAAGATTCTTTAAATCATTAACTGTAAGAGGATAATCATGAGTCCATTTTCCTTCTGTTAATGCATTGCATACCCTCTCTGTATCACTCTCATTCATCTTACCATCCAAAAGACTACAAACAAGATTATGTAATTGATTCATTGCTTTTTGAGCCAAATCATAGTATATGAGTGTTTCATCATCAACCCTCTTACTTCCTTTGATATTCACGGCATTGATTACAGACACGGCTGGATAGGTTTTCATTATTGTGCCCAATTGTGGGTCAACTGGTCCAAGAACAGCGTTTTCATCCATAATGATCTTATCAGCTGCTAATGCAATTAATGTACCGCCAGACATTGCATAATGAGGCACCAAAACTCTCACCTCTGCTGGATGTCTCTTTATGGCATTTGCAATCTGTGTTGCTGCCAAAACCAAACCACCTGGTGTGTGAAGTATTAAATCTATTGGAACATCATCTGGTGTCATTCTTATTGCCCTCAAAACCTGTTCACTATCCTCAATCGTTATAAATCTGGAAAATGGTACTCCCAAGAAACTAAAACCCTCCTGTCTATGAATCATTGTAATTACCCTTGCATTTCTCTTCTTTTCTATCTTTCTTAGAAGTATGTTTCTCTTTACCTCCAATATCTTCTGATTTATGATGGGTATAAAGAATACAAAGAATATGAATATCCATATAAAACCAAACCAATCAATTTCCACCATGATATTATAATATATAGATTCAAAGGATAATACTTGGAAAATAAATATTACATCATTGTAATTAGTTCTACCATTCTCATAGAATAACCAACCTCATTGTCATACCATGCAAGCACCTTTATGAAATTTCCTCCAATAACCATTGTACTCTGAGCATCAAATATGCAGGATGCTCTACTTCCAATAACATCACTGCTTACCAATGGTTCTTCACTATATTCCAGAATCCCCTTTAAATATCCTTCACTTGCCTCTTTCATCGCCTTATTTATCTCATCCTTTGTAACATCCCTTTCCAACTCTGCTACCAAATCAATTAGAGAACCATCAGCCACAGGAACCCTGATTGCTATTCCATCCATCCTCCCCTGAAGTTCGGGAATTACCTTGCCAGTTGCTGTTGCGGCACCTGTTGTTGTGGGTAGTATGTTTATAGCCGCTGATCTTGCCCTTCTCAAATCATCATGAGGCCCATCCAAAAGGTTTTGGTCGGAGGTATATGCATGCACAGTTGTCATAAAACCCCTCTTAATGCCAAATCTGTCATTTAAAACCTTAACAACCGGAGTTAGACAATTTGTTGTACAAGAGGCATTATCTACAATCCTGTCTCCATTTTTTATAGCATCTTCGTTAACCCCAATAACAACACTATTAATTCCATCACCCTTGCTTGGAGCGCTTATGATTACCTTTTTTGCACCTGCCTTCAAATGTTTTGACGCATTTTTCCTATCCCTAAATCTCCCAGTAGATTCAACAACAACATCTATATCCAACTCATGCCAAGGAAGATTTTCAGGATCCCTTTCTGCAAATACCTTTATCTCCTTTCCATCAACTATCAGTGCATCATCCTTAGCCTTAACATCTCTATCGTATTTCCCATGAATGGAGTCATACTTTAATAGATGTGCCAGTGTTCTTGGATTTGTTAAATCATTTACTGCTATAAAATCTATATCATCTCTCCCAAACCCAAGCCTAAATATTGTTCTTCCTATTCTTCCAAACCCATTTATAGCTACCCTAACCATTTAAACACCTCCTTTAAGGATTTATAATCATATTAGAATTTAATATTGAAAACCAAAATTATTTATATGCAATTGATAAAGGGCCCGTAGATCAGTCTGGAAGATCGTCCGCTTGGCATGCGGGAGGCCTCGGGTTCAAATCCCGACGGGTCCATATTCAAGCCTTTAGAAAAGGCTTGACTTAAGATAAGGGAAGAGTTGGGTTGGTAAGGGCATTAAATAAGGGATTTCATGAATATGACCAGATAATCAATTGTCTTTCAAGATAAATACTTATTCAATATATATACCTGCCCTCATAGGCTCTGCAAATTTTGCTTTATTTTTCGGATCGTATATTTCAGTATATATATCCTTATATATATTTATCTTTGAATTAAACTCATTTTGAATAAAATCCTTTGCATCATTTAGGATCTTAAATTCTTCATCTATTGAAAATATTTCATCCGGAATTTCATCCCTTCTTACATTTTTAATTATCATAGCTGCTTCTTTTCCATGTCGTTTGAATTCGGGATTTTCCATAATTTCATGTATATCTTTACCGTTTTTTATCTCCATGAAGAGTTTTCTTTTCCATTCAGGAGCAAGATAAATATGTATTTCATTCGGTTGTTTCTTTGTTGCGTCAATAATGCTATGAATATCATCAATCAATCTTTTTATAATATCCTCACCCTCAATTACTCTTTTGTTAATTTTATCCATCTCTGGTTTTGGGTATTTAGCAACAGAAACCATATCGTTATTGCCAGTTAATTCCCATAGTTCTTCACAAATAAATGGTGTAAATGGAGCCATTAGCCTTATCCAATTTTCTGCCACAATATTAACTGTTTCTGCTCTGGGTTCACACCTTCTAAAGTACCAATTCATACACTTCATCATTTCAAAGAATGCATACTGTAATGCCTTTCTAATTTGAAAAGCCTCAATAGACTCTATTGTATTTTTTATTACCTCATTCATTTTACTAATAAGCCATTTATCAATATCCCTCTCAGGTATATTGTTTTTAATATTTATACAATATGTTATCTGGTCATAGAATTGCTTTAATTTTTTGGTAGTATTTTTTACCAGTTCATCTCTCCAGTCAAAATCTTGCCATGGTTCTGCATTACTCATCAGAAATAGTCTAACAACATCACTGCCATAGTTCTCTATTGCATCATCTAAAAGCACAATATTGCCCTTTGATGATGACATCTTCTCACCCTCAAGAAGACCCATTCCAAACACGACAATTCCCTTAGGCCATTTTTCTTCAGGAAATAATGCGGTATGATGGAATATATGAAATGTCAAATGATTACCAACCAAATCCTTTGCAGAAAGCCTCCATTCAGGAGGATACCAATAATCAAATTCCCTCCTAATTTGTTCCAATTTCTCTTGACTTATTTTTAATTTTTTGGATATCCTTTCCCTGTCACCCTTACCAAGGAAAACATAATCAAAGAATTCTGGTGTAATCCTCTCCGGGTCTATATCTCTCAAATAATTGGATATTGTATAATATGCCATATATATCGTTGAATCACTTAATGGTTCAATAATCCACTTTTCATCCCAGGGTAGTCTGGTTCCCAAACCTACCTTTCTGGTACATGCCCAGTTCTTGAGCCAATCTATGAAATATTCAAAATTCTGTCTTATTTCCCTTGGAATGATCTGCATCTTTGATACACATCTGTTTGCCTTCTCTTTCCATTTTTTGTTATCATAATTAAGAAACCACTGGTCCTTTATGACTCTTATCACACACCTACTTCCACATCTACATATCACTGGACCTTCTGAGAATTCAAAAAATTTATCTGCATTTCCCGATTTCAATAAATCCTCTGTGATTTTCTCCCTCGCCCTGTCTACCCTGAGACCACCATACTTTTCTATGGATTTTACCATTATACCCTTACTGTATTCTCTTCTATATAGAATTTCTGTTGCCTCATCAAGTCTTTTATCCCTTTGATTTTTAATATTCATCTTCTCTACAATTTCTTTGGCGGGGATTTCTCTGTTATCTTTGTCTATCTCAATAATCTTTATCGGTTTTATATTGCTTCCTGTATCTCTCAGGGCTACATAATCATAGGGTGCATGTCCAGGAACACTCATAACAACACCTGTAGCATAATCTGGGTCAACAAAGTCTGCAGGAAGAACAGGAATCTTTTCGTTGTTTAATGGATTGGTACATTCTTTTCCTATCAGTTTATCACCATTAATCTCATCTATGAGTTTTACATTTCTGCCAATCTGTTTTAATTTATTTAATGCCTCCTTACTTATGAGCCATATCTCATTATCTATACTTGCCCTCACATAGGTCACAGAAGGGTTTAACCACATATTTGTTACCCCGAAGATCGTTTCAGGTCTTAGTGTTGCAGCAGGAAGTATCGTATCATCCATCCTAAATTTAATAACAACAAATTCATTTATTGTTGAGTTTTCACCTTCAAGAAGGTCATGGTCACCTACAGGATTATCACATCTTGGACAATACCTGACTGCATGCTCACCCTTTTTTATTAGACCCTTTTTCCTTAATGAAAGATACTGCCATGTAATAAATTTGCTGTATTGAGGGGTTATTGTTAAAAATTCTCTACTCCAATCTATTGAAAACCCAAGTTTTGTCATATTTTCTTTATATTCCTTTGAAAAGTGTTTTACTATGTTCAACGGGTTTGTAAAAGAAAGAAGTTGATTCTTAGGGACATTATATAGTTTACCATAAATATGCATTGTTTTTGGGTCATTTGCCTTTATCCTTTCTGCAATACCCAACACAGGGCTCCCCGTAACATGCCATGCCATTGGGAATAGAACATTATAACCCTGCATTCTTTTATAACGAGCAATAACATCTGGGACCGTATATGTTCTTCCATGACCTACATGCATCGAGCCAGACGGATATGGATAAGCAACAGTAAGATAGAATTTTTTTCTATCATCTGGTTTTGCAGTAAATATTTCATTCCTTTTCCATCTATCTATCCATTTTTTCTGAATCTTTTTTGGATTAAAATCGGTCATTTTTTGAATTTTTAATATAATCTTCTTGAATAATTCAAGTCTACAATAATATTTAGACTGAAATATCTAATATTTTATACCTTCCGAAATGAAAGAGAAACATTGGTTCTTTGGAAGATTGCAATTATTCAAAAACAATTCCACTCAAAACTCTTATATGAAATATCATTTACTCATCGTTCTGTAGATTATAAACAATAGAACTATACCAATTAATGCAATAGCTGTTAATCTTATAACAAGAGGAATGATGGAGGGGGAGGGATGGGCAAGTGTTGTTTTTGTTTCCTCAATTTCAGTACTTATTGTTGTTGTTTCTTTCCTTAAGGTGGTTGTAGTTTTTTTAATTGTTGTCGTAGTTGAAGTAGTAGTGGTTGTTGTTAAAGTAGTACAAGGCCTACAAGGCCCTCCACAATCTACTCCTTCTTCACCCTGATTCTGTATTCCATCAAAACAACTTGGACATGGTTTACAAGGCCCTCCACAATCTACTCCTTCTTCACCCTGATTCTGTATTCCATCAAA
>CAZQER010000014.1:0-9898 GCA_964592095.1 uncultured archaeon | reverse complement strand
ACATGTTTCTCCAAGCTGAAAACCTATTCCACCTGCCCGAGGGGGTCCTCCCCCACCACCTCCTCCAGCTCGGGGTACTGTTGTTGTAGTTGGGGAAAGCGTGACATCAAAGGTTACACTATCAATATATGTTTTATCCACAGAAAAAACATCTACCCTTGCAGTGTATCTATCTGGATTCCATGTATATGG
The DNA here is from genome assembly GCA_964592095.1 of uncultured archaeon. GTDB lineage: Archaea > Altiarchaeota > Altiarchaeia > IMC4 > QMZM01 > EX4484-2. Next base: position 9,706 of record CAZQER010000014.1, on the reverse strand, counting down.
AATTTCCCCGGTTATGGTATAATTTATCTGATTTCCATTACCTCCATACCCATAAGCACCACATCCCGTTTCCTCTGCCCTAACAGTGAACCCACATGCTGATATTACACTTGGTATACTGCCCGATGCCTGTAATTTACAGAATGTTGTCTTCCCATTACTGAATGTTAGATTTATATCATCAATCTTACAATATCCCCCCTCCTCATCAGAATCAACAGTGAAGACTATTTTGAATATGGCTGATTCACCCTGTTTATACGATGCTTTTCCACTTGTTATTGATAAATCGGTTTTTGTATAGCCAATACCCAATTGAGAAAGGATTAAAATTATTGCAATTACCATCATAATATTTAATGTTTTCATGACCAAAACCCTATATATTTATATATAATATTTACCTATTGATTTATAATTAATTTTTATATATAAATATTTAATCATATTTTAATTTACATATTATTAAATTATCAATTAGATTATAAATACCTTACGATTACCTTTAATCATCATTAACTAAAAAGGAGGGAAAAATATGATAACAACTGTAACCACTGTAACAACAACCACTATTGTTACTGGGACTCAGATTATGGCAAGTGGTATGATTGCTGTCTTAACCCTTATAGTTCTTTTAGCATTAAGAGAAATCCTTAGTGTTGAAATCGAAAAAAGTTCGATCTTTGCATCCTTTGTGAGTACATCCGGAATAATATGCGTCCCACTTTTATTTGCATTCGCTGCAATTGTCACATTTAAAATCATTTCAATTCTTTAACTCATTTCTAAATTTTGGTGTTTGTAATGAATAGGAAGGCATTCATTTTATTATCGTATCTTATAATTGTAACTGTTGCAGAGGTAATAATTACATATCAATCCATAATTCTTGGTTTGTGTATCTATGCTGTTCTTCTCATGTTTCTTGTTGGATATTCATCCCTATATGTTCTATATAAAGAAAAATTGCAGGAGAGGATATGGGAAAAACACGCCCTCTTTGAAAGGATTTTTGGTGCATATGGCTATGATAAAGGTATAGACTTGTTTAAAAAGGAAATGTCTTATACAGAGATAAATGAACAGAATTTTATAATACTCCTAAAATGCCTGACTCTTGCTCCATTAATCCGAATACTGAGTGTTTCAATGCCGATATCCTCATTACAGCAGATACATTGGTATATAATAATAAATTTCCCACTCTTCATGGTTATATCTCTGATGATAAAATCACACCAAATAAACCTTAACGATATTGGATTAAGGATTGGTAAATTGGATATTCAACTTTCAGTTGCATTAACGGGATTTGTTTTGGGTATTATAGATTTTCTACTTCTAAGACCATCTCCCCTTATCAAATCCCTCACTATAGAAACATTTATTGTACCTGCATTGATTCTTTTGATATTTACAGGGCTTTCAGAGGAGTTGATATTTAGAGGAATCATACAGAGAAGTGCTGAGAGGGTTATAGGCAATATTCAGGGATTATTATTCACAAGTATTTTATTTGCAAGCATGCATATTGGCTGGAAATCAATAGAGGATTTGGTATTTGTATTCTTTGTTGGTCTTTTTTACGGTTACATATTTCAAAAAACCAGATGTATTCTGGGAATTACAATTTCTCATGGAATTACAAACATCACAATGTTTCTTTTGGCACCATTTTTGTGGTGATTAACCCCTCTTAACCTTCAATTCTTTTTAGTCTTTTTATCTACTATCTTACCTATTCTGTCCATCAATGTTGTATATAAATCCTCAAGATTCTTGTCTAACTCTGTCTTTGTTATATAGCCCTCCGCTTCCATCCTGCTAAGTTTGGAGAGTTTATCATTTATCTCAACCAATCGTTCTTCTAAAATGCCTTTTAGATTTTCAACCTCATCCAAGTATTGAGTAATATAGGAATCATATCTATTAAACCTCTCCTTGGCTTCTTTCACTTCTTTTATTATTTCATCTACAGGCCTGAGTTTTGAATCAATAGACTTTTTAAGTTTGATTAATTCATCCCTGTTTGCAAAATTTTTAGATTCTATAAAAAATTTATCCGTTGTCTTCAATAATTCATCAAATCTCTTTTCAATAGTATTAAATTTTTCACTTAATTCAACAACATCATCATATCTCTTCTGAACCTGAACGAAGATATTCTCAACCTTTTCTACATCCCTATGTATATAATTCATAGTTTTGTTTGCATTTTTTATATCATCTTCCAAACCCTTTTTTAGCTTCATAACAGATTCTAAACCCTTAAATGTACTCACAATCTTTCTTATATCCTTTAATTCCTCTATTATATGGTCAAGCATCGTTTTATTTGATTCTTGTTTTGATTCAAGCTTCTCTATCTTTGCATCCAGCTTTTTCACTTCATTTAGCAGTACTTGAGGCTGAACATTCTCCACAAGATTTATCGTTTTTATAATCCTGCCCTCAAGTGAATTCAGATCTTTCTCCAATTCTATATTTTTTCTTCTTACATCCCCTATGCTTTCACTTAATTTATGTAATCGTTCATTATTGGCATTTATCATTTCTTTTATAGCAGTTATCTGCGCCCACAATTTCTGTATCTCTACATCCATGCTTGTAGAGGGTGGTTTCTCTTCATCGTCTATTTTTCTATCCTCAATCATTCTCTCCCCTTCTGCAATCATCCTGTCCAATTCCTCCTGCCTTTCTGCAGGTGTTTTAAATGGCCATATCCTCATCTTCTACACCTTTAAATCCTTTATTCTGGGTTCAAGTGATTCAAGATACATATCCACTATACCAAATTCCCCTTTCTTTAAATTATTTAATGCCAGATCAAGTTCTATTTCTAAATCAAATACATCAATACCTTTATCCTTTGCATTTTTAACAATAGTTGTCAACAATTCAAGTTTTCTATCGTACTTAGAATACATTTCAAGTTCCTTATCACTGAGTCTTCTTGGATTATGGAGGAGTGGTCTGAATGTAATAAAATATGGTCTTCCCCTGTTGTAATGCGGATTATGAATCATACCCGTTCCAGTCTTAGCCTTAACAACAGATTTTACAGTATCCTCACCATACTTCGTATTTATCATTCTTAGGTCGCCTTCATATCTCGTCCTCAATTGTATCTCAGTGCCAACATTTGCTACAATATCTGTTGGAAAATCAGAAAATACCTGTGAAATTAATATCAAACCAATACCCCACTTTCTAAACTCCCTGCATGCCCTCTCCAATTGTATAATACCCTTACCTGTCCCACCAAACTTTGGCAATAGCCTGTGAACCTCATCAAAAACCAATAATACCTTCAGATTTGTGGATTCCTCCATTCTTTCCCTGAATACACCCAGTACTACCTCAACTATAAATAATTCTATATCCTCTGGCATCAATTTATCTATACAGAATATTGTTATTTCACCAGGCTTTATATATCTTTTAATATCGAATTCACCTATTGGTGGCATTACAATCTTAATAGAACCGTTGAATCCTCTTGCACTCTTTTCATTCATACCAAACATTTTATATAATCGTAACATACCCCTCTCCCTATTTGGTCTCAGAAAACCAGTCCACTGTGCAGTTGGGTCAAAAACAAGGACAGATACATCTTTCATCAATGCCTCCTCTACAATATCCTGAGCAGCGACTGTCTTACCAACTCCAGTAGAACCTGAGATGATGACATGCTCCCGAAGTCTGTCAAGTTCAAAAAATACCCTCATTCCATGTTCTGCAACCTTCCCTATATAAGCCAATCTCTCTCCATGTGTGGGAAGCGATTTAAAATCAATAATCTCAACATATCTCCTTCTCTCCTTTTCTTTGCTTCTCATAACATACAATATGATGCTTATAGATATCAATAAAAACAAAATTCCCATGTATGCCCATAAAGGTATCCCAAAAAGTGATATATTAAAAAAAGGTTTTTCAACACGTATGAAATCCACATCATCTACCTCTTCTGTTCTGTTTCCTAACCCTCTATATCTTATGATTCCCTTGACTATATACCTTCCAACCCCCAAATTCTCTGGTATATGTAATCTACCAGTCAGTGTTGTTGTCTTATCTATCCTCTGAAATAAATTGGTCTCGTTTAGGACATTATTGGATGCTATCTCTACCAACTGTATTGTTAGATTAACATCTCTACCAACATTTTTTGGATTATATATATTTGCATAAACAAGAATATCTTTGCCTGTTTCTATATTAGTAACAAGTGGTCTTATCTCTATATTAAACAACTGCTCTTGAGGAGGAAACACCCTTATATTTGTTGGTATTTCCAATCTCTGGCTATCCAACCCTATTGTCAGTATCCCAGAATACATTCCAGATTTTGTATCTATGGGAATATTTATGGTAAGATTAAGTTCAAATCTCTCCTGAGGTTTTAATTTTGCTGTTGGATTTTCTATAAATACAAATCTCCTTATTTCATCTGTTATATTAACAACCAAATCCCTTTCCTCATAAAATGTATTCTGAATGTTTATTAGTAGATTTATATTCTCTCCCGGATATAAGTCAACCGCAATTATCTTAACACCAGATGCCTCACTTAATCCACCATTTTCTATAAATGTACTCCTATTTATCTCTATACTCCCTACCATGCTGCCCGCCGTTGTAATTCCACACAGCATCAACAATACATATAAAACCAAATACAACACAAATGTATCCCTTTCTTCCATAACCATTCTTCTTATTCTTTTTATTTATATTTTGTCTTATTGTTTATTTACTTTATTATAATTCCACCCTCTATTTTTATTCCGACCCGCATTCCTTAGACTATATTCCTTTCCTCCATCTTCATCCTCTCTCAAAATTGATTTTAAGATAAATGTTAAAGATAATAAAACCAACAACAGAATGAATATCAATCCAATTCTCATATCACCACCCACATTTGTAACCATACCTGTAGGTGTTCTGGTTTTGGTTTCAATTGGAATTTTATTCAATTTTGATGCATTTTCAGGAAATTCGATATTCATAGACTGCTCTAAATTTATCTCTTTATACCTACTATCTTCAAGTATGTATATCATACCTATAAATTCTCTTCCATAACTTATCCATGTATCTGATGGGTCTTCTTCAAATTCCCTGATTATGCTATAATTACCCCTTTTTAATCTTGGTCTGAACCTTATTCTCGTATTAATTGATGTGCCCGCAGGTGCAATCGTTTCCGCTATTAAGGGCTTACAATATGGTTTAATTATACTTTCCTCCTGAGATATACAGTTTCCTTCCGCATCTATAAACCAATACTTCCACCTTATTGGAAGGAAATCACCCTCTTTATATCCCTCCTTTACTGGAACAAATATTGTATAATCAATAACAATAGCAGACTCGTTAGATAAAAATTTTGATATTACATCCTCCTTAACTATTACTGAAATGTTTGTTTTCTTGAATTTATTCCATATCTTTTCAGTTGTATATATTATCCTGTTGGTTTTATTTTCAAGGGACGCTATAGACCTATTTATACTTTCAAGTATTTCGTTCTGTTCATCCAATCCAACAATTCTTGCTCTCATTCTTGGACATGCACCACAATCCTCTGGGCAGCTCTCACAACCCTCTCCAGATTCACATACACCATTACCACAAACCGTAACATTTATCACATGAAATCCGGAGACAGCATGAGTATCTATTCCAGACGGGTTTGCCTCTACTATGATACCATAACTCCCACTTTCTGCATTTACTGGAATTTGATAATTATAGTAGTAAAGTCCAGTTTCAAATAATGTCATAGTATCATTGATGACATCATATATCAAATTAGAGCCATTCCAGTGTCTTATAGTTATTCTACAGTAACCTGGATTGATTGGATTGCCATTTTCATCAAGTATTGAAACAAAAACCGTAACTATTGAACCAGGTTTGTAATCCTCTTCTACACCACCTATGGTTATAGAAGGCGCCCCAGCCTTTTTCTCCGTTACCTTTACATTAAATGATATCACTGTTGATGCATTATCCTTATTACCTGCCAAATCCATACATCTAATGAAATATGTATTATTTCCAATATCTGCAATTATCGAAGCAGTATAAACAGTACTATTTGTCTTACTCATTAGATGGCTCATTTCATCATATGTAGTAAGATCATTTCCTTCCCTATCACTTATATATTTGCATCTGTATGTATCCAAAGGCACACTTATATTTAATATAACTTTTGATGTATTATAATTGGGCTTATTATTAACAATAATACCATCATAATAGGGGGATGTATCATCATAGATAAACTTAACGATCCTTATTAGACTATTATCTGCATTATCCACAACCCCAACACTTATATTATTTGTACCTCCACTTATATTCTCCTCTTTGTAGATACAGTCATAACCATTTAAACCATTTTCTGTGCAGTTACTAATATCGAAATAGTTTGAATTATAACCATTTAATTCCACTGATATTTTTGATCTATTAATACCTGATGTAGAATCTGTCAAACAAAATGATACTCTCTTATCATTTGTTCTTGAATTATTATCCGGCGCTATAATTGAGATTTCTGGTTTTTCAGTATCTAGGATGAATGTGATTATTACTGAAAAAATCATGGAGTTTGTTCCATTTACATCTTCCGCACATCTAACATAATAGATATTAGAACCTTCAATAGCATTTGATGGTGTTGAATGATTTATTCCACCCGTGTTTGCAAAATGATATCTCATATTCATAAATGTTCTATCCGAGTAATCATACCTACAGTACGCATTTCTATCTGTAATAACTGTCAGATTTATATCTGGATTATTCTGATAGCCACTAGGACCAGACCTATTTATCTTAGGATATACACTTATAATCCTGTAACTGAAATAATCTGAAATATTATAATTCCCAGCCTTATCATATGCAATTACTCTCCAAAACCAAACACCTTCATTCCATGGAGATATTACAGAATAATTACTTTCATTTATACTGGATGTGATATAGACATAATCCAATGTATCAAATGAATAATCATCATCTACCTCTATCGTGTAGTTTGCAAAGTTTTCTTCTATAACACTACTCCAATTCAATTCTGGTGTTGAATCAGTTGATTCAGTACCATCGGGCGGCTCAAACAATACTGGTTTTGTTGGTGGTGTTGTATCAAGGGTTTGCTTTCTCGTCTCAGTTGAATTATAATTCCCTGCCTTATCATAAACTGTAACATTAAACCAATACACTCCATCACTTAGATTTGTGAAATTAATCCAGTGTGTTCCATTTGTATATGTTGTTGAATTTACTAGACCTGTAGAATTATAGAGATAGAATGTTATATTGGATTCATTCAGCACAAATACCGCTACCTTTACATAAATCCAGTCTCTGCTCCAGTATGTATCATTTTCTTCAGTTGGAGGTACAAATATTATTGATTCATTAGTGATAAGGGTTTGCTTTCTCGTCTCAGTTGAATTATAATTCCCTGCCTTATCATAAACTGTAACATTAAACCAATACACTCCATCACTTAGATTTGTGAAATTAATCCAGTGTGTTCCATTTGTATATGTTGTTGAATTTACTAGACCTGTGGAATTATAGAGATAGAATGTTATATTCTCCTCATTTTGTTCTGTAACAGATACATTTATATAAATCCAGTCTCTGCTCCAGTATGTATCATTTTCTTCAGTAGGAGTAGTAAATTTTACTATTGGTTTTGTTGTATCAACTGTTATTGTTGTTGAGGATACACACCCACTTAGATTCTCATTTCCTGCATTATCAACTGCAGTAACATTTACAGAATAATTTTTACCATCACTTCCATTGAATATATACTGTAGTGAGGATGTGTTTGTTCCATTATAGATGTACGGACCTGAATTTACACTCACATAAATCCTATACTCTTTAATTCCATTAGTATCTGATGCTGGGCTCCAGTTTACAACAAGAATTCCATCATTATCAAAATATGGCGTTGGATCTGGAACAAAGGATACATTTGATGGGTTTGAAGGTGGTGTTGTATCTACAGTTGCTATTAATGGATGGGTTTTATTTCCATATTCACCCTTCAGACCTGCTAAGTCTGTTGTGTTAAAGAAATACTCTATTATATCACCATCCATAACAAGTGATGATAAATCTATTGTTTTGTTGCATACATAATCTGGAGCATTACCATAACATATTAATGTATCATTCTTGTAGTTCCCAATTCCCTGCTTTCTATAGAATAGTGTTACATTTATACTAAGGTTTACATTCATCTCTGTAAGATTTACTTGGAACAAAACTGCCGAGATGTTACTTAAAAATGCACCTGGTGTTGGTATAGGCGATGTAATTAAAGGTTTTGTTGTATCTATTATATAACTGAAAATCCCAGATGTATTGCTATTTCCAGCCTTGTCGTAGGCTGTTACCCTCCAATACCATTTTGTATCTGTCGTCCATGGAGAAATCACAGAATAATTGCTTTCTGTCTTGTTGAATGTGTTGTATGTGTAATTAACATAGGAAAATGATCTGTTTGTGGAGACCTCTATCGTGTAGTTTGCAAAGTTTTCTTCTATAACACTACTCCAATTCAACTCTGGTGTTGAATCAGTCGAAACCGTATTGTTATATGGTTCCAACAATACTGGTTTTGTTGGCTCTGTCTTATCAATTATGAATTCCCAGACTTCAGATTCATTACTCAAAAGTCCATCAGAGGCATTTACCTTCCAATAATATTTTCCTTCTCCCAATCTGTAATGGTTTAGGATTTCCGTTGCCGATAATGTTCTGTTGTAGATTGCTATTTCGTCCAAAAAACCTTTAAATAGATTACTATCACCATAACCACCAATCCGTGCTCCTGTAGGACTCTTTGCACTCTGTGAATAACTGACAGAACTATTTAACTTACCATTAAAATAAAATGATGCATTTCCATCATCAACTACAACGGCTATATGATACCATGTTTTATTGCTTAATGAAATAGAACTACCATAATTATCAGTACCAGTCCACCACTCAGGTCTATAATTATTTCCCCCATCATCTCTTAGTGCAAAACAATACTCATCAGAATTTGTACAGAAAATTAGATACCATTTATTACCAAGGGGTTCTTTTATATAAATCCATGCCATTATTGTCAAAGACTGATTATCGCCAGGTAAATCCCAAGAGGGTGAATCAGGTATTTCAATTCTATCACCAGTGTTATTAAACTCAAATGCACCACCAAACTTACCTTCTGATGTCCATCTTGTACCATTTACAGTTCCATTATTCCCGTTTCCAGAGAAATCATAGACATGGGTTGAATTCTCTCCTACAGAGCTATCGTTGTTGAAATGCATCCAGAGAACCATGGATGGATCATATAAGTACTCAAAACTAGTCCAATTAAATACAACTGTGCTTCCATTGATAACATTTGAGGTTGTATTTAGTAGAGTAAAACCAACATTTGGATTATAACTTCCATAAAAATACACCACCATTGTGTCATTATCTTTATCCGTTACCGTTGCATTCAACAAAACATAGTTATTTGCTGTTACAGAGTTATTTGGTGGATTGTTTAGGATTATAGAAGGAGAATTATTTGTTGCAATTATAACAGTATCCACAGCATTCAGAACATCATAGCCTTGTGCAGAACCATTACATGTTACATTCCATGTAA
>CAZQER010000013.1:0-27853 GCA_964592095.1 uncultured archaeon | reverse complement strand
GACGGATGACTTCTCTTTGTTCTATGTCAACTGATAACTTCTTCGCTTCAATGAATAAAACCTTCTTATCTCCTTTCAAAAGAGAATAATCTGGAATACCTTCCTCAGTAGAAACATTTGGCTGTACTTCCTCTGGATTCTCAACATCCCATCCTAAGCCTCTTAAAATAGGCTCAATTATTTGGCTCCTCACTGCCATCTCATTTTGCTCATAAAGAGAGCGATACTTCTTCATTCTCCCAACTACCATTTCTAATGTTTCTTTAAGCATTTCCTTCACCTCCTACTCGCGGGATTTCCGATAACACTAATTATAACATCAAATCCTCTGGTACCCTCTGATGTCTAAAAAGGTCATCATAGTTTTCTCTCTCCCTTATCAATTCCGCAGAATCCTCCCATAGTAGAACCTCTGCAGGTCTTGGTCTGCTATTGTATTGGCTACTCATACTAAATCCATATGCACCAACATCATATATGGCAATTATATCCCCTGCATCAGTCTTGGGGAGTTTCCTTTTCTTGGCAAATATGTCTCCAGACTCACATATATTACCAACTATATCATAATCTACCTCTTTATTTATTTCTGTTTTTGTTATATTCTCTATTCTATGATAACTTCCGTACATTACTGGTCTTATAAGTGTGTTAAATCCACAATTCAGATTTATAAATCTTCTATATGGGGTCTCTTTAACGCTCTGCACCTCACATAGCAGGATTCCGGCATTTCCTACTATATACCTGCCTGGCTCAACCCATATCTCAGGTTCATAACCAATATCTTTATTCCATTTTTTTATTATTGGTAAGACTGCATCAGCCAATTCATTTGGGGTTAGTATCCTCTCGTTCCTATATTTTATACCAAGACCTCCGCCTATATCAACAAATTTTAAGCTCACATTTAATTTATCCTTTAGTATCTTCACAAATTCCATCAATCTTTCAGTTGCATGAATGAATGGAGATTTTTCAGTAATCTGAGACCCTATATGCATATGAACGCCAAGCACATTTATATTTTCAAGGTCTCTTGCGAGTCTATATGCTTTGAGTGCTGAATTATCATCTATATGGATGCCAAATTTTGACTCCTTCATTCCAGTTGAAATCTTTGGATGAGTTTTTGCATCTATGGAGGGGTTTACTCTAATTGAGATGGGTGTTATTTTTCCTTTTGACTTTGATATTTCATATACCTTGTATAATTCATCTATGGAATCTATATTTATTATGACATCATAATCTATTGCCATAGTCAACTCGTCCATTGTTTTTGCATTGTTCGTGAATATAATCTCTTCACCCTTCAATCCAATCCTTAATGCTGCCTTTAATTCACCACCAGAAACAACATCAGCCTTTGCACCCTCTTGTTTTAATATATGAAGAATTGCAAGATTTGTATTTGCCTTGTAGGAATAAAAAATTTTTGTTTTTTGATACCTGCTTCTAAATGCCAACAAGAATTCCCTGAAATTCTTCCGTATTATATTCTCATCATAGACATAGACGGGAGTTCCATATTTCTCTGCCGCCCTTAGCAGTATTAAAGGGTCCATCTCATTTTTTAATATACGAGTAATATGTATTTAAATTTTAGATTTAAATTGGAAAAACTGACACCAAATTTCAGGTTTGATACGCAGTATTTAGAGAAGAAACTGCAGGATATGAAGGAGGAACTTAAGAATAGAGAATTTGATGTAGATGTTCTCAGAGATAGATTAAAGGAAAATGGCTTCGAGATTAAAAAATTAAAACCAAAAAGACCATCGGACGAACTGGAATTTCTCGTTGTTGATTCATCGATTGTAAAGAATGAATTGAGATTCTACGCGTTATGGGCAATGCATAGTGTTGTTTTGAGAGCGTGTTTTGATAACAATACACATACAGATCCATTGATTGGTGATAAGATATTATATAAAAATTTGATGTATAATTCATATGTGGATTTGGGGCAGATAAAACCATACAAGATGGTTGATGAACAGGTTAATATAATAAGAATCTCCAATGAATACAAATCTCTCGGCAAATCTTACATGGAAGTTGATGATAATGGGATAAATATCGATTTTATGATAATTGATGGAAGTTTGTATACAAATCTTCAGAAATTGAGAAAATTCAGATACGATAAGGGTTTGAAAGAATTTCAAAGATTGAGGGATAATGGAAAACTCATAGGAATGGTAGAGGACTCAAATGCGGGGGATATTGCATATAAAATAAATGCAAATCTTACAAATCTCCTATTATTTGATTTGGTATTAAATAAAAATGAATTTGTCATTGATAGGAAGGGTAAAATAAACATATGTTATATCAAACTACCGCCGAAAATTTTATCTTATACCCCGGATAGGAGAAGTAAAAGCATGACTGTTAGATGGGAATTCTCTTATGAAAACTTTAAATCAGATTTGGAGAATATTGTTGCAATCTGGTTGCTTGAAAGTGATTTATTTCATCCGCAGATTTATCCTTTAAGGCTTGCAGATTACCTAACAAGAAAAATTAGAATGCATGGATTAATGGAGAATCTTATAAAAGAAAATGAAATTGAATTAAAATATAGAGATTTAAGGGAATCAACCTTATAGTTTTTTATAGTTTTATAGGTTTCATATTATTTTATTTTTATATTTTCATACGCTGCTCTCTTAGAATTGAAACAGTAATGTACTGCTCTGAAATCGTGTGTGAGTTCCATTACATCATCTCTTACAATTTCTGGTTTCTCCCTATCAATAATTATTCTTCTCATAAGTGTTGCAATCTCTTTCATCTCAGACTCCCTCATACCAATCCTTGTTAATTCCTGAACTCCTATCCTAAGACCGGATGGATTTCCAGTATCCTTTAATGAATCCCATGGTAGAAGATTCTTGTTTAGAATTATATTTGCCCTCTCACATCTCTCTGCTATCTCCTTACCACCACCATTTTTTGATACATCCATCAGAATCTGATGTGACTCTGTAAATCCTTTATGTTCACATAGAACTTTCAAACCCTCTTTATATAACTCCTCCGCAAGAGTTTTAGAGTTTTTTATTATCTGCCTTGCGTAGTCTCTTCCAAATTTCTCCATTTCTGCAAGAGCAACGAGTAAACCAGCAACATGATGTAGATGATGATTACTCATCAATCCAGGAAATGCGGCATTATCTATTCTCTCTGATAATTCATTTTTACATAGAATCATCCCACCCTGAGGACCAGGAAGTGTTTTATGCGTTGATGTGGTAATGATATCTGCTCCATCTTTAAAAGGATTCTGAAATTGTCCTCCAATTATAAGACCTGCAACATGGGCTGCATCATATACAATATATGCACCAACCTCTCTTGCAGCATCTACCATCTCCTTAATGGGGTGGGGAAAAAGAAAAACAGAAGCACCAAACATCATTATTCTTGGTCTCTCCCTGAGTACAATCTTTATTGATTTATCTACATCAATGTTCATCTCATTGCTATTGAATTCATATGGTATATCTCTAAGACCCATAACACCCGCCGCACTGACATTGCTATGGCTTATATGCCCGCCAGCCAATATGCTTAAACCTGTAATTTTATCGCCGTACTTTGCAACAGCATAATATGTTGTCATGTTTGCAATTACTCCGGATACGGGAACTACATTGGCATGTTCAGCATGAAATAACTTCTCCGCAAGTTTTATTGATAATGCCTCTACCTTATCAAAGTATTTTGTTCCCTGATAATATCTATCGAATACTCTCAACCCCGTATTGTTGTCTATACCCCCAAGTAAGCCTTCCGCATATCTATGTCCAAAATCAGAGATTATAGCCTCTCTTACGGCAAGGGATGTTATATTCTCACTTGCAATCATATTTAAACACCTGCCTCTCCATTTGTGATGCCTTTCAATCAAATCAAACGCCGTGGAATAATAATCCATTTTTATGTTATTTCTATCACCTCCCCGTCAGGGGTTTTTTCTCTAAAGACTTGAGCCTGAAATTTATATATTCTGACCTTGTTGTTTATATGTAAAGGATTGATACCGGCTTTAATTAACGCAAAGGAAAGGAATTGTCTTGAGTTCCACCTTCTTATAACTGGAATCTGCGGTAAAAGCAACACCCTTATATAACCCCTCTCTACAGCTATACCATCTCGTCCTATATTTATCATTTTTGGATACTCCTCAATATTCTTTACTTTTATCATGGATGGTCTTTTTAATATGGACAACTCCATTATGGTATCGTTAAGTTCACTTTTAGTTAATGGTGGTCTACCGATACTCTTAAAAGCGGCTTCTATTGCTGATTCTCTAATTGCATCACCCAATGATAGTATGGGTAGTATGTGACCTGTAGAACCCCTGATGCTCATACTCGGATATTTCATAAGTGTTAAAAATACTGCACTTTCCCTTGAAACAATATCCTGCATATCCTTGCTTATAAAGTCGTTTATATTTGGTACATTATCCCTGAAATGATCTTCAATAATCCTCCTGGCATATTTTATTAGTAGGGTTGCCTGTTTAAGTGTAAGTTTTATAATAACCATCTTGCCCCAATTTTACCCTAATATTCTATGTACCTCTCTAATTATTTTATCAATATCTGCAAGTTTTGCCTTATTTTCATCAAATTTTGGTTCTATAAAATGAATTCCATTTTCTTTAAGTTTTTTTATGTTTTCTATGATAAATGGGTTCTTATACATTGAGGAATGCATTGCAGGAACTATTATAATAGGTATTCCAGAACCTATTGCTGTAGTGGCAAAGGTGGTTACAGTGGTATCATCAATTCCGCATGCTATCTTTGATATAGTATTTGATGTTGAGGGGCATATCAAAAGAAGGGATGCCTCTCCATTCACGCCGCAGAGTCTTACATGCTCAACCATACCTGTTATCTCTGTTATAACGCTGTTTTGTGATGCCCATTCCAAAACATTTGGATGTAAAATCCTTTTTGCAGAATCTGACATCACACATTCCACATCATATCCCTTCCTAATCAATTCCCTCACAAGTTTTGGAACTTCAATTGCCGCAACACTTCCACATACTGCTAAAACAATCTTTTTACCCGATTTCATTACAAACACGCAAGGAATAAACCCTGCGCTTTCACCCCTTTGTTTTTGAAATTGGTATTTTGCATTTTTGCGTGTTTATATATTATATAATAATCCACACTTCAGTGCGGAGTTGTTTGATTTCAATCAAGATTAAATACTAATTTATTGAAAATACTATTATATATTGTATCTATATGTGAATAAGATGACAAATATCTATTTAGAAATAAAAAAACTTAAAGAAAATAGGAATGCCATAATCTTGGCACATAATTATCAGAGACCAGAGGTACAGGAAATTGCAGACTTCGTGGGTGATTCCTTGGTCTTGGGTAGAAAGGCTCTTGATACAGATGCGGAAACAATAGTATTTTGTGGGGTTTATTTCATGGCAGAGACGGCAAAGATAATAAATCCTGAAAAAAGGGTATTGATTCCAGACCTTTTAGCTAAATGTCCAATGGCTCAGATGCTAACTCCGAAGGATATTGAAGAGAAAAAGAGTAAGTATCCCGATGCTGAGGTTGTTTTATATGTAAACTCATCGGCTGAGACAAAAGCTCTGGCGGATTGTGTTTGTACCTCTGCAAATGCATCTGAGGTAGTTAATTCTATGGAGTCGAACATTGTTATTTTTGGGCCAGATAGGAATCTTGCATACTATGTTGAGGAGAGAACAAAGAAAGATATTATAATAGTGCCTGAATGGGGTAATTGTCCAACACATAATCAACTTTCAAAGGATGATGTTCTAAGGGCGATGAAAAGACACCCAGCAGCAGAATTGATTGCTCATCCTGAGACAATTCCAGAGGTTCAAAGGATGGCGGATAAGATTGCATCTACTGAAGGTATGGTAAAATACTGTAAAGAATCAGATGCCGATGAATTCATAATCGGAACAGAAAATGATATGATATATAGGCTAAAGAGAGATATTCCCGAAAAAAAATTTTACATGGCATCATCAGCGACGGTATGTCCTCCAATGAAGTCAATTACACTTGAAAAGTTGAGAGATTCCCTGAAAAATTATATATATGAGGTAAAAATCCCAGAGAATATAATAAAGAATGCAAAAAGAGCAATTGATAGAATGTTTGAGATAAGCAAATATAAAAAAAATGAGCAGGTATAGTAAAGGGGCAAATTTTGAGAGGGAGATAGTAAGGGGATTATGGAAAAGGGGGTGGGCTGCTATGAGAGCCACTGGCTCAGGGAGTGTTTCATTCCCAGTACCAGATGTAATTGCAATAAAAGATGGAAATGTTTTATTGATTGAGTGTAAAACCACAAAAAAAGAGCGAATAAATCTCAAAAAGGCTGTAGAATCACTAAAAAGTTTTTCTGATATATCTGGTGGAAGTGGATATATTGTAATAAAATTTCCAAAATCGGAACCGAGATTTTATGAAATTGATTATCTCCTATCCAGAAAAAATTTCACCATAACGGATAGGGATAAGTATCTGACAATTGATGCTGTTATTGGAAAACAAATGCTTTTATAATTCATTCAATACCTAATACATCTTTCATATCATAAATACCTTTCCTTTTTCTGATAAACTTCACCGCTTTTATTACACCCTTTACAAAAGCCATTCTTGAATGTGCTCTGTGAATAATCTCTATCCTCTCACCAATAGTAGCGTAAAGAACTGTATGCTCTCCTACAATATCTCCCGCCCTTATAGCATGAATTCCCAACTCACCCTTTCTTCTTTCTGATATTCCCTTTCTCCCAAATATACCCATATCATCAAGATTTTCATTCAAGATATCTGCAATGATTTCTGCTGTTTTTAATGCAGTTCCAGATGGTGCATCTCTCTTAAATCTATGATGACTCTCAATTATTTCAATATCATAATCCTTCAATAATTTTGTTGCCATCTCTATCAGATTCCAGAACACATTAACACCAATGCTCATGTTTGGTGAGATTACAACCCCTACATTGTATCTTTTTATATATCTCCGAATTTCTCTTATCTGTTCATCACTAAACCCAGTGGTACCTATCACCATATTGATTCCTTTTTGGAAAATAACCTTGGAATTCCAGAATGAAGCCTCTGCATTGGTAAAATCTATTACCACATCTGGCTTTGATTTCTCTATTATTTTCTCTAAGTTAGATGCTGATGAAACCATTACCCCCAATTTTCCAATCCCGGAAATTAATCCTGCGTCCTTTCCATTTATGGGATTATCTGGAGCATCTACAGCTGCCACTATCTCAAATCCTTCATTAACACATTCCTTGATTATCTCCTTTCCCATCCTACCGCATCCCAATATACAAACCTTTATCATTTCATTCATCCTCCTTTTCCTTCTTAATGAAGTCAAGCCATTTTTTATCAAAGATCACGAGATTATTACATCTTCCGTAGTGTCTATCACATGGAAAGTCATCGCAGAGAAAACAATACTCAACTCCCCTTACTTCAGCACAATCAGGTATTCCGCAATATGGATTTGGATTACAACCACTGCATTTCTTTATTCTATATCTGGGACAATATTCACATACTACACCACAGGTTGAAATTTTCATAATAATATTTGTGAATAAAAATTTAATATTAAGTTATGGCATCTATTACATTTCTTGGAACTGGTGGGGGGAGATTTGTAGTTCTCTCACAGAGGAGGTATTCTGGGGGAATATGGCTGGATTTGGAATGTAGGATTATAATAGACCCGGGACCTGGAGCATTGATAAGGGCATTACAATTTGGTAAAAATCCACAGAAATTGGATGCCATATTTGTCTCACATAAACATTTAGACCATTATTCTGATACAGAGATTTTGATTGAGGCGATGACCTACGGTATGAAGGAGGATAGAGGAACATTAGTTATAGAGAAAAATACCCTTGAGTATATCTCAGATTATCATAAAAAGGCTGTAAATTTAATTATCCCGGAGCCTGGAAATGAATTTAATATTGGAGATATTAAAGTAGAAACGATACCGACATTTATGCATGTAGATGCAATAGGATTCAAATTTTTCTCAGAACATGGTATAATAACATATAGCTCAGATACAGATTACAATAAAAAACTCATTCCATATTATAAAAAATCAAAGATTCTGATTCTGAATTCCATATTCCCCTCTGGTAGGGAAATAAAGACGCATCTGAATGTGGATAAGGTTATAGAGATTGCAAGAAATGCAAAACCTGACCTTCTTATCCTAAATCATTTTGGGATGCAGATGCTAAATGCAAACCCGGAGAGAGAGGCTAAGAGGGTCGAGGATAAGACCGGTGTAAAAACAATCGCCGCAAGAGATGGGATGGAAATAGATTTGGAACTCAAAAAGAAAGAAAGGCAAACAACACTTATTTAAAAATGAGGGAAATTAAAAGGATTGATTTCCAGAATGGTTTGAGGTTGCTGATGGAAAAAAGACCAAATACAAAGAAGGCTGCCCTTCTTATAGGAGTAAAGGTAGGTCCAGTTAATGAGAATGATAAGATAAGTGGTATAAGCCATTTCAATGAACATTTACTCTTCAAGTCCAACAGATATAGAACAACAAGACAGATTATTGAGGATTTAGAGTATAGTGGAACGATTGTTAATGCATACACCACATGGAAGTATACGGCATTTTATGCAAAAACACCCTACAGAGAGTTAAATAATGTAATCCAGAT
Source organism: uncultured archaeon (assembly GCA_964592095.1). Classification (GTDB taxonomy): domain Archaea; phylum Altiarchaeota; class Altiarchaeia; order IMC4; family QMZM01; genus EX4484-2. The sequence goes on along the minus strand of CAZQER010000013.1, from coordinate 19,086 downwards.
TCTTTTTGAGGCGGCAACAAATTTTAAGTATAGAGAGGATGAATTTGAATTAGAAAGGCAAGTAATCTTAACTGAGATTCAGAATTATATAAACTCACCTGAGAAGTATTCAATACTTGGATTATTCATACCAACCCTTTTCAAGGGAACTGCGTTGGAAAGAAAGATTGAAGGTACTGTAAAATCTATAACCCTCATGAAGAAGAACGACCTTGAAAAATTTAAAAAAAGATTTTATAAACCAAACAATATGGTAATATCCATTTGTGGGAGATTTGATGAAAGGGTATTATTGGAAAAGATTGGGGATACCTTTGGAAGTATGAAAAGGGGGGGGAGTGTAAAGGATGAGAATATTGAAATAAAGAATAAAAAACTCTACAGGGAGGAGAGAAGAAAGGATATAAACCAGATGTATCTTGCACTTGGTTACAGGGTTCCGGGATATCAAAGTGATGATTATTTCAAATTGGATATTCTATCATCAATTCTTTCCGAGGGGCTTTCTTCCAGAATGTTCTATGAATTGAGAGAAAAAAGAGGTATAGGTTACTCAGTTGGCTCTTTATATCATTCATTTGGAAGGGAGGGAATGTTTTTTACACATGTAGATGGATTTGACCCAAGTAGACTAAATGAAACAAAAGAAACCATATTAAAAATATTTGAAAATTTAAAGAATAAAAAGATCCCGGAGAGGGAATTCAGAGGCACAAAGAAATTGATTATATCCAAATATGACGACAAACTTGAAAATATTACTGATAGGGCAATCTTAATGCTTGAGAGCGAGTTTTATAATATACCATTTGATTTCAGAAAAAAGAATAAATTGATAAAAGGTGTCTCTAAGTACGATATAATGAGTGCTGCAAGGGATTATTTAGATGAGAATTATACACTAACCATATTAAAGCAAGACGATAGGGTATAATGAAAAATCTGAAAATTTTATCAATTTATTTATCTATCTCCACTATTCTACAGTGACAGATTTTGCCAGATTTCTTGGCTTGTCTGGGTCAAGTCCCCTCTTGATAGAGATATAATATGCGAAAAGGTGTAATGGAGTTATATAAACAATTGGAGATAGTAATGGATCCACGGCAGGAACCCTGAATTCGCCATTTTCAGACACCTTCAATACAATGGCATTCCTCGCCCTTGCCTCTGAAATGTTATTTTCCATTTTTTCCAATAGCTCATCATTTGGCATTATTGCTATTACTGGAACTCCCCTCTCAAGAAGTGCTAACGGCCCATGCTTCATCTCACCTGCGGGATAAGCCTCCGCATGAACATATGATATCTCCTTTATCTTTAATGCGCCCTCAAGAGCGGTTGGAAGATTTTGTCTTCTTCCCATGTAAAAGAAAATCTCTTTCTTACAGAATTTCTCTGCCAACTCCATGATTTCTTTATTATTATTCAATACTTGTGTTATTTTATCTGGGATACTATACATATTATCCAGGATATCCATGAGATACTCCTCATTTATCCTTCCCTTCTCCTTAGCCAGGAATAATGAAAGTAATGTCAATGATGTAATCTGACCTATGTATGCCTTTGTTGATGCAACGGCAATCTCTGGTCCGGCATATATATAGATATTATCATCAACTATTCTTGTTAATGAAGAGCCAACAACATTAACTATACCTGCAACATACGCACCCTTATTTTTGGATTCCCTTGCAGAGACCAATGTATCTGCTGTTTCACCAGATTGTGAAACCGCAATTATTGCACAATTTTTGTTTACTGTATTCACAGTGGAATACCTGAATTCCGAGCCCAATATTGCATCTGAGGCTATACCAAACCTCTCCAGTAAATACTTTGCAACCAATGATGCATAAAATGCAGTGCCACATGCTACAAAGTATATTCTGTCAAGTTTTGATATCCTTTTTGCTATTTTCTTTATATCCTCCTGTGCCTTTAGTGCATTTTTTACTGCAAATGGTTCCTCAAATATCTCTTTAAGCATAAAATGTTTATAGCCCTCTTTTTCCGCCTGTTTCACATCCCATTCAATATGATGTATCTCCTTCTTTATCTCCTTCCTGCTGTTTAAATCCTTTATTATTATATAATCACTTCCGACAATGCCATAATTAAAATCATCTAAGATTATAACATCTCTGGTTTTATGTATTAGTGCCGGTGTATCAGAGGCTATAAGATTTTCTCCATTTCCTATTCCTATGATTAATGGTGATTCTTTTCTTGCCACAAAGATTTTATCTGCATCCAATAGAGAAATTACAGCTATCGCAAAGCTCCCTCTAAGTTTATTTATTGTATCTACAAATGCTGTTTCAAAATCTCCATCAAAAAGTTCTTCAATAAGATGAGGGATGACCTCAGTATCTGTTTCAGAGGTAAATCTATGACCCTTCATTATTAGCTCATCCCTCAAATCATTATAATTTTCAATTATTCCATTATGAACAACACAAAATTTTTCCTTGCAATCTGTATGTGGATGGGAATTTATATGTGATGGTTCCCCATGTGTTGCCCATCTTGTATGTGCAATACCTATCTTGGAATCTATATTGCTTAGATTTACCTTTTCTTCTATTTCAGAGACCTTTCCCTTATCCTTTGATATGTAGAGTATATTATTGGAAATACAGGCAATTCCAGCAGAGTCATAACCCCTATATTCCAATCTTTTTAACATATCAAAGAGAATTTCGGGTGCGTTCTCTTTACCTATATATCCTGCTATACCGCACATTCTCCTGTTATTTCAATTTCATAATAGCAGCGGCAATATCTCCGTTGGTCTCTTCAAGTGCCTTTCTTGCCTCTTTTTCACTTACATTGGTTTGTTGAGCAACCATCTTTATATCCTCTTCCTCAATCTCCATCTTCGCATCCTTTTCCTCTGTCCTTATCCTTCCACCTATGATTTGAAACATCTCTTGACCCTGCATTGTTGTCTTCATTACCTGTGGCTCTTCTATTATAATCTTTCTATCTGACTCATATATAACAACCATATCTGCATCAATGTCATCTATTTTTATGCCCATTCGCCTCATCATCTGCTTCATCTGTCTTGGATTGATATTTCCTGGAAACATTTTTAATTGATGATTATGATGATTATATTCTTTTGAATGAATATATTTAATTCAATTATTTTTACTCACAGAGACATGTAGTTAGATTGCATTTACCTCCATTACAATCTGAATCATCATCACATTCTGCATCACATTTACCCTTCATACAGGTAGGTGTATTGAATCTATCTTCCCTGCATTTACAGCGTTTGTCACAATAACCCCTATCATCCGACCTTGTCATATATCTGTGTCCAACACAACCCTCTGTTGTCTGCTTACAATATTCATTATTATCTGAATCTGGAGGTTCACACTCTTCATCACATCCCGGTTTATTCTCTAATATTCCATTCCCACACCTACATCTAAGTGTGTATCTCCTCTGAACAAAATCAAGGTAATTACCATCCTTGGGAGGTACACATCTTTTATGTTCTTCGTCACATACCATCTGTTTTTCATAGCATTTATCCTCTGTTATTATTATTGGACCCATATATTCACAGAATGACCTGTTTGTTCCGGGATATCTACATATCGGGAAATACTCATACTTCTGTATTATCTCACCCAAGTATATATCATCACCTATCTCAACATAAACCCTGCCGCATCCAAATGTAACCTTCTTATCACCACAGTCAGAACCATTATTGCATCTGACATTCTTAATAACGGTTGTTTTATTAACAACAGAGAGATTTGTTTCATTGAATTGACTTGTATTGATTGCAGATAAATTTTCAGATATATTCGGCGTTAGATTTTCATTGCCTATGTATCTCATCCAATAGGGCATTTCTGTTGTTGTTTCTATGATCGTTGTTGTAATTGTTATAGAGGTTGTAGTTGTGATTGTTGTAGTTGTTGTGGTTGTTTTTTTATTATTAACACATCCGAGTATGATTATTACGGTTATAAATATTAGATATATTCTAATCCTGTCCATCTTATGATCTATGAACAATATAGATTATAATTTATTGATGTTAATTATTGATATTATATGGCAATTAATAAGAATTTTGATAATGGGGATTTTGAATCTTTGAATTTGACTGACCTGATTGATATGTCAAGAGTATTATCTCATAAAAATTTTGGTAGGAGTATTAATTTTTATTATACATCCGTGTATTTCCCTGCCGTTTCAATAACTGGCTCTTCATGCGCATTAAATTGCAAACACTGTAGAGGGATATTAATAAAGAGATTAATAGATACTAAAACACCCAAGAAATTGATAAGGGCATGTATGGAATTTCATAAAGAGGGGTCAAGAGGTGTATTGATTACTGGCGGATGCACAAATGAAGGAAAGGTGCCATTGAATAATTTTTTGGATGCTATTAGGGAGATAAAGGATAAAACAGATCTAATTTTGTTTGCTCATACAGGTGTAGTAAATTATGAGGATGCAAAAGGGTTAAAATATTCGGGTATAGACGGTGTTTGTGTAGATATTGTGGGTTCTGAAGATACAACAAGAGAAATTTATGGTATAGAGTTATATCCAGAGGATTACATAAAAACACTGAGAGCATTTGAAAGGGCAGGAATGGGTAATATATCGCCACATATCTGTGTTGGACTTCATTATGGAAAACCAAGGCATGAATTAAACGCATTGGATATAATTTCGTATATAAAACCAAGCAATGTTGTTATAATCGGTTTGACAAACCTGGATGGAACCCCAATGCGGGATATAAGGATAAATCCAGAGGATCTTATCAGAATACTTTGTCTTGCAAGATTTAAATTTAAGGATAGTTATATATCATTGGGGTGTGCAAGGGGCAAGGGATATATAAGAGAGGAAATAGATAAACTTGCTATAAGAGCGGGAGTTAATAATATAGCAATTCCAACATCATCGGCTTATAAAGAGGCAAACAAACTAAATCTAAAAATCAGGGAATTTGGGGCATGTTGTGCCGTCTTACCCTCACAGTTACAGTTAGAATGAAATTCAGATTTATTGATGTTGATATCGTTGATAGCATTTATGGTGTTGCACTATTTGAAGCTATTATGAAATCGGTAGAAAATGGCATTGTGGAGGATACAATTCTCTTTTGGAGACCGTCAAAACCTGCCGTTTATATAGGTTATCATCAATTGGTGCATGAAGAGGTGAATGTTGATATATGTAAGAAAAGGGATATACCAATAGTTAGGAGGATACTTGGTGGTGGAACTGGTTATTCTGACAGAAACCAGATAATATATAATATAATCTTTAGGGAGGATAATCCAATCATACCTTATGGACCGAGAAATGTTTATAGATTTATTTTAAAGGGGGTAGTAGAGGCTTTATACGGCATCGGTATAAGAAATGTGGAGATAGATGAGGAAAGATTTGGTGTTTATGTAAATGGTAAAAAAATTTCGGGGAGTGGTCAATTGACATCCAATGGTGTTGTAAACTCCGGAGGTAGTTTTCTGATAGATTTTGATTTTAAGACTATGAAGAAAATACTAAAAAATCCTGTTAAAAATCTAAAGGGGGATGTAGAAAACCCGGAGGATGGCATAACATACCTGAAGAGGGAGGTTAGAGATATTAAAATGGAGGATGCAAAAAAGGCATTGAGAAATGGCTTTGAAAAAATCTTAGGGAGATCCCATGATGGAATCCTAAGTAAATATGAAAAGGAACTTGCTGATAAATTAATGGATAAATATTTGGATGAAAAATGGATATTCAGGGCAGATATAAGAAATCAAAAACGGCAAAAACGAAGAGAATAATCATAGATGGGGTAAAGATCCACCATATTAATTATTATATCAAATTCTTTAAATTCTTTTGTCTACTGATTTTATTGATTTTTGCAACGGGGTATCAAATAAAACGGAAATAATAAAAAAGAGGGTAACAGAGTATGCTATGTATGAGGAGTCTGTTGTTGATTTGGGTTTCTTTACTTATAGGAACAGAGTTATAGTTTTTATATGCAATTCATTTCCTCCACATTCAGGATATCTCTCATTATTTTACCCCGTATTAAAACACTCTTGGTTTTATGTGAATCCATCTCTGAAAGATTGAAAAATATAACTACAATCAGCAACGAAAGCATTACTAAAACAAATGGTGAAGGAAAAAAACCCTTCTGATAAAGATTACATAATTTCATTCTACTTTTCATTTATATATTTATTTTCATAATTATTTATAAAACTTTAAAGTTAATAAAATCAAATAATAAATCAAATGTTACCATTAACTGTATTGAATAATCGCAAAATTTCAAAGGACGATCTGCATCATTTGACATGCTCCTGATTTTTTTATCGATAAGCCTGTTTATTGCATTATTATTTACCATTCCCAAGGATAGTGCAAAAAATGTTCTCCTACGGAGGATAAGAAATGAATATACTGAAACCTACTTTTGAGTGTTATGTATTGCAGAGATAATGGAGGAAGTATATCAGAACTGATATTGATTTATTTTTCAAATTCTACAGAAGTGAACAGAACATTTATAGAAGAAAAGATTACATGGAATGTAGATAGATACCTCAAAAAAGAAACATAGAATGGCTTCTCTTTATAACATCTGAAAATAAAAAATTAGGATTACCAGAGGATAAGGAAAGAATAGAGGGGTTGAGATATCATCTGCAAGTATGGATTTGATACTTATGGATAGGAAAAAGGCAAGAGTATATCTATGGATAAAGTGGGATAGTTGGATATAAATCTTTAATCTCTATATCATTTATGTTCAATATGTAATATAACATGGATCCAAAAAGTAATTCAAAAAAAATATTAAGACAAATTAAGGAAAAGGATATGATTCTAAACTCAATTCCAGATAACATTTCTTTACATGATTTGGATTTTCATATAATATGGGCAAATAAGGCGGCTGCAAAATTGGCAGGGCTTTCTCAGAAAGAGGTGGTTGGTAAAGTGTGTTATAATATCTGGTATAACAGAGATTCACCATGTAAACAATGCCCGGTAGTTAGAACATTAAAGACGGGGAAATTAGAATTTGAAACGATCAAAACCATAGATGGTAGAATTTGGGATGTTAGAGTATATCATATTAGTAAGAAGGGAATTGTAGAATGCATGATAGTTTACAGGAGGGATATAACTGAAATAATAAATGAAACAAAAAGAACCGAGGGGGTGGATGAATTACTCAAAAGAAAGGATGAATTTATGAATATCGTAGCTCATGAACTGAAAACACCGCTTGTTCCAATAAAGGGATATCTATCCCTACTTGAGGATGAAATTGGAGATAAATTAAAGAATGAACAAAAAAACATTTTAAAAGTTATATCAAGAAATGTGAGAAGACTTGAGAGACTTATAGATGATGTGCTGGATATATCAAAATTGGAAGCAGGTACTATGAGATTTGATATGGAAAAACTTGATATAAATGAGGTAATAGAGGATGCAATACAGGATATGAGTTCATTTGCATACAAAAAGGGGTTAACACTAAGGGCAGAATTTAACAAGAAATTACCAAAAATAAATGGTGACAGGTTAAGATTAACAGAGGTTTTAACAAATCTAATAGAAAATGCAATTAAATTTACCAATAAAGGGGAAATCGTTATTTCTGCAGAAAGAGATAAAAATAATGGAAATGATATTATTGTAAAGGTTAGGGATACAGGTATCGGTATAAAAAAGAATGATATGGAGAAATTATTTAAAAAATTCTCACAGATAGATACATCCATTGGTAAAAAATACAGAGGAACAGGGCTTGGTCTTGCAATATGTAAGAAAATTGTCGAGGAGCATGGTGGAAGAATATGGTGCGAGAGTGAACCAGATGAGGGCAGTACATTTTACTTTACATTACCCATTAGACATTCCTGAGATATACCTCTTAGTAACACCCCTGAATCTTGCCAAATCTATCAGGTAATTTGGAGTTAAGTATCCTATAATCCTGCCCTCATCTACAACAAAGACAAACTCGGACTCTAACAACTTCAATATCTTTTCTGATATTTTTTCGTTTGAATCAATAGATATAAAATCTCTATCTGTCAACTCACCCACGGACATGAACTCAAATTTTCTATGATCGATATCTTTTAAACGGTCAATACTAAACATTCCAACTATATTACCAAAAGAATCAACCACTGGATAATAGGGGATATGTGGTTTTGCAATATTCTCAAGAAATTCTTTTAAGCTCATTGACTCACATACATAATCAAAATTCCTTATTGCAACTTCACCTGCAGTTAAGCCTGATAGTGCATGCCTCAATTTTACAATCTTCAATTCCTGACCTCCAGCAAAATATATAAGAACCCCAATTATGGCTATCCATGGATTGGAAAATATCCCGAGGATTATCATCAGTAATGACAGGTACTGACCAATATTCACTGCTATACTTGTTGCCCGTGTGTATTCTATAAACAATGCAAGTAATGCCCTCAGTATTCTTCCACCATCCATTGGAAATATTGGAAGAAGATTAAACACTGCAAGTACTATGTTTATATACAAAAAAAATTTTAAAATACCTCCTGGATTGAATATGGCTTTAGACATATAGAAAACATCCCATTTCCATTCAGAAAGAAAGGAGATCGGGTCAGAAACTGCAAACAGGATTATTAGAAAACATATTACTGAAAGTACTATATTGAGCAATGGACCTGCTATTGACATTATTAATTCTATATGTGGTTTCTCTGGAATCTCTATGTTTGCCATACCACCAATTGGAAGCAATGTAATCCTTGGAACCTTTATTTTCCACATTAATGCTACTATTGAATGAGATATCTCGTGAGCAACAACAATTGTAAATAGAAGTATGAATAACAAAACAAGTTGAAGACCTGCAATGAAACTCTCTCCCAACCAACCCACTGTAAATAGGATTAAAAGTAAAAGTATGAATGTTATATGTAATTCAATTGAAATACCGAAGATTCTGAAAATTCTGTATGATGATTTCATTATAACCTTAACCCCTCTCCATCGCCGTTATACCAGTTCTTGCTACAACCTTTATTCCAAAACCTCTTACAAGTTCAATAAATGCATCGATCTTCTCAGAATCTCCAGTAATTTCAACCCCTATAGTCTCTGAACTAACATCCACAACCCGCCCCCTAAAAACATCTACATACTGAATAATCTGTGATTTCTGCCTCTCCTTCGGTGCATTTATCTTTAACATACATAACTCCCTACATACCGATTTACTTACATCTATATCCTTCACCTTTATGACATTTACAAGTTTATTCAATTGTTTTTCAATCTGCTCAAGAACCCTTTCATCACCCTTTGTGAGTATAGTCATCCTTGCTATATCTGGATTTTCTGTTGCACCCACGGAAATGCTCTCTATATTAAATCTCCTTCTTGTGAATAGAGATGCTACTCTCATAAGCACTCCGGGTTTATGTTCAACCAATGCTGTAAATATATGAGCTCTCATTTTAAAATTAAAAACGAGTATTAAATACATTAATCCAATTATATAAATATCTAAATTTAAATCAAATGACTCTGCACTAAACAGGTGTTTGTAATGAACAACAAGAATGTAAAGGAGGAATATCCTGAACCAGGAGAACTCGTTATAGGTACTGTTGAGAGTATATTCAAACAAGGGGCATTTATAACATTGGATGAATATAACAATAAAAGAGGACTTCTTCATATATCGGAGATATCATTAAAATGGGTTAGGAATATAAGGGATTATGTTAGAGAGGGGCAAAAGATAGTGCTTCAGGTTCTAAAAGTAAATCCTGAGAGAGGGCATATTGATTTATCACTAAGAAGGGTTTCAGATGCGCAGAGAAGAGAAAAACTTCAGGAGGTAAAGTATAGACAACGCTCAAATAAGCTCTTGGGAATGTTTGCCAAAAGTAAAAATGTATCATTCGATGAAATAATGGATATCGTAGGTGAAAAATTGATTGAGAGATATGGTTCAGTATATGAGGGTTTGGAAGCCATTGCAATGAATAATACGCTAATAGATGATTTAGGTATGAGAGATGAATGGAAGGGTGACTTCTTAAAATTGGTGAATGAGAATATAAAGATTCCCTTTGTGGAGATTACCGGTTATGTGAAATTAAGAAGTTATCAGCCAGATGGTATTGAGGATATAAAAAATGCACTTAAGAAGATAGAGGAATTTGAAACAGGGTCGGAATCGGAGATAACTGTACTGTATGATTCTCCACCGATATATAGAATCCGTGTCAAATCAACTGATTATAAATCTGCTGAGAGAGTATTAAGAGATGCTGCTAAATCGGGGATAGAGTTACTCAAAAGAAATAAAGGTGAGGGTGAATTCTATAGGGAATTACATAAGGATAATTGACAATCTTAATAATTTTGATTAAAAAATGAACATATTTAAATGTATAAAATGTAACAGATATACATTAAAGAAGATATGTCCCTATTGTAACTCATCAACTATAAGTCCAAAACCGCCAAAATTCTCACCTCACGATAATTATGGCAGATACAGGAGAATGATGAAAAAAGTGATGGAAGAAAGAGGGAAAACAGAAAAGAATGCTGATTAGGCATTATGTGTTGGAGTTTATTCTTGGTGTATCAAGGGAAGTACATCCTAAGGAATTCAGTTGTCATCTTAGGGGTGATAATGACACTATAGAGGAGGTAATAGTTTTACCAAAAACGATATATGGAAATGGTTTTTCAAGAATAATGATGAATATGAAACCCATTGATAAAACAATTATTGGCAGTGCTCATTCTCACCCAAATAAAAGCTATAAACCATCAATTCAGGATTTAAATTATTTTTCAAGATTTGGTTATGTGCATCTTATAGTAAGGCATCCATATAAATCAATTCATGATGTGGCAGCATATGATAGAAATGGTAATAGAATCCCGATAAAGGTAATCCATTGATATTCTGATATCATGTTTTAAATTCCATGTTAAGATCTTGTATCATACAGGTTTATAAAGCACTGGATAATTTTTCTGGTTGATAAAGGTAGTTATTAACACTCTCCAAAATATACCAAAACTATTTTATTTGGTATTTCCATATTACTTATTAAAGACAATCCAATTTTAAAATGCCGTATGAAATACCGACTGAAATACAATATGAAGAAAGACTATTGGGTCCGTTAACTATAAGACAATCCATATACGCATTTTTTGCAGGTATTATAAGCATATATATGATATTCTTGGCTGTAGATATAGATATCATTGTAAGAATATTTGTAACGATTATTTCCGTTGGATTTGCAATAGGTGCGATATTCTTCAATTTGGATGAATATCTCCTGCATTATATATCCTTTATAAAAGAAACAAAAACTGTTTCGTGGATATCTCCTGCTGCAAGTGAATTGTTGGGAATCAAATCCATAAAGGCAAATTCTGTATTCTTAAATAATGGTAATGTTATAGCTGTGTTGAAGGTAACCCCAATCAATTTTGGTGTTCTTAATAAGGAGGATCAGGATATTGTTATATATGGATTTCTTCAGTTTTTGAACTCTCTCGATTTCCCAATCCAGATTGTTATGAGAAGTGTAAATCTTGATTTATCGGATTATTTAGCCAGTTTAAAGAGGAGGATAGTCCAGAGAGATGATCAGATGGCACTTGTTTATTTTGAACATTTTTCAAAATATCTGAATGAATATATCTCAGAAAGGAAAATAAATGACAGACTTTTCTATATAATTGTCCCCGCAAAGAGATATTTTGATGAAAAGAAAACCATCAGGGATCTTGAAACAAGATGTACCGTGATTATAGAATCACTCAACAGATCTGGAATCATAGCAGAGAGGATGGATAACAAACAATTACTCAATTTCTACACATCATATTTCACACAGGCATTCCATGTAGGTGAGGATTTCCTGTCTCCAATTACCATGTATAAGAGGATATGGGAGGGTGAAGAAATAACAGAGTAGTTATATAAAATTATAAAAGGGTATAAAGGGATTTAATATGGATCTGCCAATAAATCTACCTATAAGTATACCAAAAATACATGGTCTGACAAAAAAAAGGGGGGGTGAGATTGAGGGGGAAGAATATAGTAGATATCAGACCAAATTAATTGAGTATCTAACATCTCCATCAAAGATAATAAAACATGTTGATGAGGTACAGATAGTAAAATATCATAGGGTCATTGCTGCAGTTAACTGGCCAAGATTGGTGGAGGCTGGGTGGCTAACACGCCTGGTTGAAATGAACCTTGATTTTGATTTATCAATTCATATAATACCCTACTCTATTGAAGAGACCATAAAGATGTTAGAGACGGAAATAAAAAAGCAGAAAACAGATATCTTTGGAATTGAGGCTGAAGGTAAGATTGTTCCTCAAAGCCTTATTCAGAAGCACAAGGATACAAAAGCACTTCTTGAAGCCATACAGGCAGGAACAGAGAAGATGTTTGGAATAAGTCTCTATATAGATGCCAAGGCTTATGATAAGAAAAAGTTGGACGATGTAAGTAAAAAGATAGAGGAAAAGATGGCATCCCTGATGATTACGCCAAAGGTGCCATCATTTCAGATGTATAAGGCATTAAGATCTACATTACCTGTTCTTGATGACCAGTTAAAGATAACAAGGGAAATTACATCATCTGCTGCATCTGCATGTTTTCCATTTGTGATGTCATCTCTTGAAACAAAGGCTGGGGGGGTTTTGATAGGATTTAATGTTATTAATGATATACCAATCATAGTTGATCCATTTAAAGCCAGTAATCCAAATATACTCGTGCTTGGAACATCTGGAGGAGGTAAAAGTTATTGTATTAAACTATTTCTTATGAGAGAGTTTCTTGAGGGTGTGGAAATAAATGTAATAGACCCTCAGGCAGAATATACGGATTTTGCAAAAACATTTAATGGTAAAACCATAAAAATTGCACCTGGCTCAGACACAGTACTTAATCCATTTGACCTTATAGGACAAACCCTTGATGAAAAGAAATTGTCACTTTTATCATTCTTTAGGGTTCTGATGGGTGAATTAGATGAAAGTGAGAGAGCTATCTTAGATGATTGTATAGATGCAACATATGAGGCAGTTGGAATAACCAAAGACCCCAAAACATGGTCTAAAAAACCGCCCACCATAGGTGATTTATATAATGAGGTCATCCCCTTAACCAGATCAAATAAGGATATAATATACAAACCTGCAATGGCAATTGCCAACAGACTTAAAAGTTATGTTACAGGTTCATTGAGATTTCTGAATCAACAAACCAAGATTAATATGGATAACAGAGTGATTACATTTGATATAAAAGATACACCAGATATCGGAAAACCAACAGTAATGTTCCTTTTACTTGAATATGTATACAATCAGATGAAAAAATCTAGGAAAAGAAAGATTTTGGTGATAGATGAGGCATGGTCTGTACTTTCTGCAAGTGATGAGGGGGAATATATATTAAGACTCGTAAAGACATGCAGGAAATTTAATTTGGGATTGGTTATGATAACACAAGATGTTGAGGATGTCCTTACATCAAGGGCGGGAAGGGCAGTCCTCAGTAATACTGCCACAAAAATACTTTTGAAACAAGACCCATCAGTTATTCACGAACTTACTGATAGATTCAGATTGAATGAAAAGGAACAGAGATTCCTTCAGACTGCAGGTGTGGGGAATGCGTTATTTATAATGGGTGCTATGAGAACACCTATAAAAATAAGGGCATCTCCAGAGGAACATAGAATCATAACCACAAACCCGGATGAGTTATTAAATATGGTCCGTGAGGCAAAGGCTGTGAAGGTTAAGAGGGAGGGTGTTCCGGATTTAGACATAACAAAGGTTCTTCAGAGAAAAATAACACTCACTAATGAACAAATAGATGCACTAACTAGGATAGGGTTTCATGAGGTTAGAATAAGAAATCTTGATGGAATGCCAGAATTGTTTTTGATAAGAAATGAAAGTGATTATTCCGATGAACATTTTGTATTACAGGAGTTAATTAAGGAGGAGATTAGTAAATATACCAATAAGGTTATGATACATTATACTGAATTAGCAGATGTCTCTTTTGAGGCAAAGGATGGTAAGATGGTGGGTATTGAGGTAATAGCAGAGGCAAATGAGGATGTGGATATAAAGGAAATACAGAAAAAACTTCCCATTCTAAAGAAATATGATGATTACTTTATTGTAGCAGCAAGAGAGGAAATAAAAAAATTGGAGGGGTATGGAACCATAATACTTAGAGAGGATGTATCCAAAACGATAGCAGGGTATTTCTTATAATCCCTTATAATTATCCTCTAATATCCCAGTTATTATAGGGATTATTATAGATTTATTATATATATTATATAAGAGATATAAAAGAGATAGATATATCATGGCTTTTATACCATACAAAGAAGGGAGTACATTAGATATAACCGCTGAAGAGAAGAAAGAACTTGGATTGAAGTGGAGGGATGTATTATATGTCATAGTTGCACTTTTCTTAATATTTTTATTGATATCGCCTATCCCCAAAAATTTTGAAACAGTAGGTATAGGCGGAATTCGGGTAGGTACCAGGCATCTTATTTTTCTACTTCTTGTGCTTTTGTATCTTCAGAGAACCATTGTAAGATTTAATGAGTATGAGAGAGGCGTTGTCCTCAGAATGGGAAAGTTTGATAGAATTGCAGGTCCTGGTTGGGCAATCATATTTCCATTATTGGAAAAATACTACAAGGTTGATCTGAGACTGCAGGTTTTTACCATTCCACCACAAGAGGTAGTTACAAGAGATAAGGTAAGATTTTTGGTATCTCCAGAGGTTTTTATGTATGTAACTGACCCCAAGGCTGCGGTACTTAATGTGGAGGATTACAAAAAGGCCGCATTGAGTTATATAAATTCATCATTAACACATGATTGTGGTAATTCCACATCAGATTATATTATAACCCATATGGATGATTTGACACATAGTTTGGAGGGGAGAATTGAGCATATAGCAAATGAACCTGGGAAGGAGTGGGGCATAAAAATAGCAAAAATCAAACTAACACTGGTAAGGTTTCCTGACAGGGTGCAGGATGCAATGCATGAAAAGGTGGCTGCAGAGCAATTAAAACTTGCTGCTCATGAAAAGGCAGAGGCTATAAAGATTGAGATTGATGCTATCAGAGAGGCTGGTGGTAAACTAACGGACCCTGCAATAACATATATGTATTTAGAGGCATTGGATAAAGTGGCAAGAGGTAGAGCAACAAAGATTGTTCTACCGTTGGAGATTACAAAGATTGCTGAGACCATATCAAAGAGTACGGGAAAAACCATTGCACCTGCTGGATTACCATTGGAGATGATAAATGAATACAAAAATATCATAAAGAAATATGATGAAAGGATTAAAAGTATAGAGGATAGATTAAAAGGCAGGATGGATGGGGATGAAAAAGATATTGAGAAGTTAGATTACAATAAAAGGATAAAGGAGATAAAGGAGAGATTGGGGATAGAGGATTGAGGTGTTACAATGGATAACAATATAAACGAGGATAATGTAAGTGTGGATGAGAATGACAGATTTGTTGTTATCAGAATAAATCCCAAGCTTTACAAACAGCATGTTATAATGAGGGCTGCAGACGATTTGATACATCAAGAAAAGAATTTTGATGTTATAATAGATGGTGATCCAGAAAAGGAGATAAGGGCTAAATTCATACCAAGAGTTAAGAATATCGGCAAAGAGGAGTTATTGAGAGTGGCATATAAATTCAACACCCTTTTGGTGACATGCTGTGGTAAAGGCTGATACTCTTTCTTAATTTCCAATAACAGTAAATGGACTTCGAAGAATTAAGAAAAAGGCGCGAGGGGTTTCCAACATTTCCAAAAAAGGTTAGAGAGTGGGAGGAATGGGAAACCATTGAGATGGATGAAGACAAACTGAAAACAATATTAAAACCAATACTGAAGGAATACAATCTAAAACTGGATTCTATAGAGATGATTAATGAAGGAGAGTGGAGGGTTGCATCTATTAACAGATTGGGTAACAAGGTTAGATCAATTGTATGGACGAAGTATATGGTATCGGTGGAAAAGGAGGATATAGAAGATATCTACGAGGAGATGCTACATGAAAAAGCACATAACGCCATCTTTATTACAACATCCCATTTTACAAAAGAGGCGCAGGAATTTGCAGAGCATCTTCCAATAAAACTCATAGATGGTATGACATTGAGCGAACTGATTCCCGAATCTAAGGCAATTGAGGTTGATAAAGTATTCTTAACAGATAAAAATGATGCTGATGCTATAAGATATTTTAAATCAATGCGTAAGAGGAAAAGGCTTGGATTGTTTGGTGAGGATGAGAGAATTGAGTATGTTGACAGAAGATATATTCCCTTCGCAATTTATAAAATTGTAAACGAGAGAGGTAATGGAGAGGAGGAATCCAATAGGGTATTTATAGATTTAAGTAATGGAGATATGCCACATATAGAGGAGAGGGAATTGGTAAATGAGGATATAATCAGGAATCTTATGGAACTACCTGATGAAGCAAGAGAACATCTCTTAGATTTGATTAATTACGGTGATTTGAGTTTTAAGCATATCAAAGGAAAAAATCTTGAGATACTTGAAAAGAAGGGTTTTGTAAGAGTTTCAGGAAAACCAAGTGGTGAGAAGAGCATCATTAACATAATTTCAGAGGAGATCCTTGATACCATGGATATAATTGCCATTAACATTGGAAATCTACCGCTTCCTAAGGAGAGGGAGATAAGATATGAGAAGTATGAGCATAGAGAGGTAGTTAAAACACCGACAGGTGAGAGAATGGTTCGTGCAACCATAAAGATACCGCAGATAGATCATTCCTTTGACTTGGAGCATTTTATAAAAACATCCACCATTATAGATAAAGATTTTGATGTGGATGATACAGGATATGATGTAGAAGAGATTAGAAATGTATTGGAGAGGATATATCAAAATAGAACAGAATTTGTTGGTATGATATACATGCCCTACTATCTGTGCAAATACAAAACAGCATATAAAACAAGATATATCAGGTATATATCACCCAGTTTTGATGAAAAGGTTATTCCAAAAAAGACTCCAGAGTATGAGGTATATCGTTTTATAGACAGGGCTCCTGCACTACCTTATATTGTTCTTGGAATAGCATATTTATTTTTGGGATTGAATAATATGGAAAAAACACTCCATGTATTCTCCTCTGCAATGATTTTTATGTTTCTAGTAATAATTACGGGCATATTTCTAAAATTAATACTCAGAACGCCAAGAAGAGTTCCGAGATATTGGGGAACACCAGCAGTATATGGTTTTCCATCCATCCATAGTATGCTCTCGGTTGGCAGTATAGGTCTTTTTTATTTTATAGATCCTTCAGTCTTGATCATCCTTATTCCATTGGCTTTAATCTATATCTACTCCAGACTCGCAATAGGAGTTCATAGCATGGTGGATGTTACAGGCGGTGCAATTATTGGCTTTATTATAGGAATTCTCTGCGGTATTTACATCTATAAAATTGATTTACCTACATACATAGAAACATTTATGACTATTTTATTCTTTGTTACACCAATACTCCTCACATACATGGAAAGGTCCTTACGATGATCTTAGATATTCCAATTCCTCTACATTAAACCCATACTTCCCCTCCAGTTCCTCATCTGTAATCTTTCCTTTTCTGAGAAGTATCCTATAGAGAGGTATATAATCCCTTATTATTATTTTAGAAGACACATGTAATTCTGGTGAAAGTTTTTCCCCTATGCTCCTTTTTATATTTCTCTCCTTTCTGCTTTGAGCCATCTTTGTAATATACCTTGGAAACTGAAAATAGGACGGTTGAATCCTTTTCTCTTTGGATATATTTACACCACCTGTCATTAATGTGGAGGTATATCTGAGAAATCCCCAGTACTGTCTGTTCAGTATTCTTCCAAGGAAGATGTCTGCTCTTGACAGGTACTGATAAGCCTTCTGTAGGTCTTTTTTATCTTTATATATTCGTGGAAGATTCTCATCTATCCATAGTTCAATATCATTGGGCCGTAAATCCAAATTCCAAGTAGAATTTAATGCCTCGTTGAAATTCCTTTTGATTAGTATTGAATTTAATACCTTATAGATATCTGTAGACCTATCTCTGGACCCTATAATTGACAAATCTTCCTCCGTTATCTTCTTCCTACCTTTAGCAACAGTCTCCAAATCAATTACGGCAGACCTTATATCGCCATGTGCATTATCTGAAATTTTTTTTAATACATCTCTATCAACAGAAATGCCCTCCTTCATGCATATTCTTTCTAGAAATTTTGCTATAGATGCAGATGTCTGCATTCTTATATTTATCTTCTCACATAATTTTTTGATTGTAGAAAGCCTTTTGGAATTATAATCTGATGTAGTTAAAACAGTTGGACTAATAGTCTTTTTTAATAGATCGGTCACCTTCTTTATATTACCTATCATGTCCACATCATCTATAAAAATCAGTTTCCTTTTACCATGAAGTGAGAATGTCTGAGAACTGGCTATAGAATTTTCAAGATTATCATCTGTTATTTCTACTAAATCAAAATCAAATTCTACAGCAATCAGTTCCACAAGTACTGATTTTCCAACACCTGAATGACCATATATAAGTAATGGCTTCTTCCAATTGTATCTCCTTAGATATTCTATTACTTTTTTATTTCCCAAAAACTCATCAAATCTTTTTGGTTTGTATTTCTCAATCCACATTGTTAACTTATTGTTGTGAGATTAAAAATAATAAACACGGCAATCAAAAAAGGAGTGTATCCAAATAAAGAAAATATATGAACATATATGAACACCAACATTTGATAGATTTTAGTGATTTATTGTACACGCCCAATCAAACAATTCCTCACTAAGGTATTGGGTATGTAACTTCCAAAGATGCCGTTT
>CAZQER010000012.1:0-28259 GCA_964592095.1 uncultured archaeon | reverse complement strand
CGGCGTTAGCCCTTTAGAAAAGTAGCCCAAAATGGTTCGGAGGGGTTGGTAAGGGTGGGGAAGGCGCCCTTACGTTCAAATCCCAACCTCGGCGTTAGCCCTTTAGAAAAGTAGCCCAAAATGGTTCGGAGGGGTTGGTAAGGGCGGGGAAGGCGCCCTTACTTATGAAAGATGATATGTGAACTATGTGGGAAATATATCACAAAAGGAAATAAGATATGTGTTGAGGGTTCTATTGTTATAGCATGTGATAAATGCTCCAAGTACGGGGAATTCGTTGATAAAATAGATTTGGAAATTCCTAAGAAGGTGATAGAAAAAGAAAGGGAATATGAATTTGAACCGGATTTTGATGAGGAAATTGTAGATAATTATGGTCTTATTGTTAGGAGGGCAAGGGAGGAAAAGAATATGAAACAAGAGGATCTAGCAAAAAGGATCAATGAACCCGTTTCTGTTATTAAGAGAATAGAATCAGAAAGGATAGAACCAGATACAAAAATTGCAAAAAAGATAGAAAATGTTTTGAATATAAGATTGATTGAAAAGTCAGAAGATGAGGATATTGATATGAACAAAAAGGACGATAATGAAAAAATAACACTGGGTGATATAATAGTTGTTAGAAAGAAGAGAGATAAGAGATATTGATGTTATTGATGTAGATTTTAAAAATGGATACTTTCACAGTATTCTTGATAATAATATTTGTAATAGGAACCATAGCATTATCACAGACAAAGCATGAAAGGCATTTAAAAATATTCTTTCTCATAAGAACAAAATATTTTATTAATGTGATAGATTTCATTT
The DNA here is from genome assembly GCA_964592095.1 of uncultured archaeon. GTDB lineage: Archaea > Altiarchaeota > Altiarchaeia > IMC4 > QMZM01 > EX4484-2. Next base: position 27,446 of record CAZQER010000012.1, on the reverse strand, counting down.
CAAAGATAACCCCCAGATTCTGGACATTTCTCAGTGATATTTCATTAACCCTTTTCTTTGGAGGTGTTGGATTTGCATATCTTTCAAAACATAGAAATAATAATTTGAATCTTATATTCGCAATTACTGGATTTATAGCTATTATGAGTTTATCGTTATCATTAGGTATGGTAGCATTTTTGATAATGCTAATATTCCTGATTATTGCTCTGTATTCTCTTAGAGAGAGGAATGTGATTGCTGATTTTATTATTGGTTTCACATTCATTACAATTATTACACTAAGGATTCCAGAGATTTTATCTAATCTTATTAACTTTTCAGTGCATTTACCAATATGGATTGGACTCGTTGAAGGAAGCGTTGGTGTTGTTCCAATAATGTTTCTTATGTTCATGAATCAAGCATACGATATCATATTTCATGGCTCACAGCAACCAGGTGTTTCTCCAGCAATACCGGATGTAAAAAATGGGAAATTGGTATTGAGTTTTCCAGGCACCGATATAAGTATTCCAATAATATACGCACTCATCGCTATTATAACCGTCTTGGTTTCTCACGAATTTGCTCATGGTATAATAGCAAGAGTTCATGGCATTGAACTGAAATCAACAGGTTTATTAACTGTTGGTATTCTGCCTATAGGTGCATTTGTTGAGCCAGATGAGGAGAAACTCAAGAATAGAAAGAGTTTAGAGAAGATGCAGATATTTGTTGCAGGGTCATTTGCAAATCTATTGGTTTCAATATTGGTAGGTGTTCTTTTTATATCGCTATATGCAAATATTCTACCCGTTTCATCCATAATGAACTCCGAGGGTATGCAGATAGTTGGCTTTGCTCCAAATTCAACTGTAAAGAGTATTATAAAGGCCGGTGAGATTATATATGAAATAAATAATCATTCTGTAATAAATACAAAACTTTTCAGGAATGTAACATCAAAACTAAAGCCAGGAGAGAATATCACCATAGTAACCAATAAAGGGTCATATAATGTAAAATTAAGTGAATTTCCAGAAAACAAGAGTAAAGGTTATATGGGTATATTTGTAATTCAATATAATAGCATCATAAATTTCATTATCAATGCATTATTCTGGATATGGTTTCTAAATTTTAACATCTGTTTTGTAAATTTATTACCTATAGTTCCATTTGATGGCTGGAGGATATTGGAGGAGATTATCAACACATTCGAGGTAAATCAGAAATATGCAATAAGAATATTAAAAATTATTGTTGCATTTTCCCTTCTTCTAATTTTCTTGAATATTTTACCATTATTTAATCTGATAATAAAGTCAATAATAAATCTCTTCAACTCTATCTGATTATATTTTTCTATCTTTTTGTTCTTTCTTTTAGAATATCAATTCCAAATTTGACAATTATCATCAACATCAAAATAATAGATATAATCAAAAATAAATCAACTATATTAATATCAATGCCTTCAGTAGGTTCATTAGAAATGGTTGTTGTGGTTGAGGATATTGTCGTAGATGTTGATGATGTAATGGTGGTGTAGTTAGATACAGAATATGTTGTTGATGTTGTAGATGTGGTTGGTGTTAGGGTTGTTGAAGTAGTTGTGGATGTACTTGTTGATGTTGATGTAGAGGTTGTAGTCGTTGAACTGGTTGATGTAGAAGTTGTTGTAATATGGACATTTGGTATTTCAAATAATGATATACCCTCCTCATCTACCAAGATAAATCCGTAGTTACCAATTTTGTTATATACATAAAGATTTTGATATTTTTTATTTATATAATAATGCTCCTCTATTTCCTTATTTTCATTTAGTTTGTAGATAGCATTACCAGTAAAGATTATTATATCATGGTTATCAATTACTTTTATATCGTTTACATTACCAACTGGATAGAATCTCCTTTCGTTGGATATATGATTTATTATATAAAAACCAGAATTATCTCCTACAATAAGCTCATCAAGTCCATCTTTATTAAAATCAAAAAGATTTAATGCCGTTATATTAGCAACATCTGTTTGATTGTAGTATTCAAATTTTGTGTAGTTTATAACAAGCGTCTTTATAACATCAATATTTCCACCAATGCCTGTGAGATTACCACTACAATTATATACAAAAAATATACCAACTGGAGTAACAGCAATTATCTCATTTAATGGAGAAGGGTCAACATTCCCAATCCTCATTACATCAATGTTTCTACCACCCTTTAGTAATAAATCAATTGTTTTGTTCTCTGATGCGTTTAACTCAATAAGGTTATCCTTTATATCGCTTTTCCAATTTAATTTACCATCATCAATATTGATGTTGTATATAGTACTGGATGACTTTGCAATTATCTCTCTCTGACCATTCTTATCTATATCTGTTATAACAAAATCCTTTATAGCACTCCATGTAATTGATTCCCACATTTCATCATTGAATACATCATTGATAGCATAAACCCCCATTGATGTACTCCCTATCAATTCATAATATCCATTATTGTTTATATCTGTAGCAATCATTTTATTGAATACCGGTATAAAACCAAATAACGGATTGGGATATTTCATTATCTCTCTACCCCTACTATTCAAAAACAGAATACGACCCCTTTCTATTCCTTCACTTGATTTACCATAACTTATAGCAATTCTCTTTTTCAGATTCCCATAACCGAAATCTGAGATATATATTGCATTTATATCATCCTCACCTTTATACCATTTTACATTTCCATCAATATCAAGAACATAAAGATAGTCTGATCTGTAAGGGTTATTATTTTTAAAGAAGAATATGATATCATCAATGTCATCATCATCAATGTCATCTATCATAACATCCTTTATCTTCCCACCTACCTTAAATGACCACCTTTTTACCAATTCAGATGAAGAGACAAATGATGAAAAAAACAAAATGATGAAAAATATTAATGTTATAAATATTATATCTAATTTTTTCATTTTACTCATTGATAAATTTGAATTTGTAGGTTAAATATTAATCTTATTGCTATATCTCATCCCTGTAGTGTTTTGCTGCCATCTCGGGGGACATTGTATTTATTATGATATTGTTTGATAACTCAAAACCCCCCCACTTTGAAAGCCGGGGTAGTAATTCCAGATGAAGATGCATATCTTCTTTATCTGGTGATAGATGAAAGTAGAAATTATATGGAGGGTAATTAAGTGTCTTATTAAGTACATTTAGGATTATCTTCAGTGTCTTAGCAAATGAATCCTTTTCCTTACTGCTAAGCCTCTCCAATGAAGGAACATGATTCTTTGGCATAATCCATACCTCAAATGGTGATATTGATGCATAAGGTGCAAAGACAGCAATATATTTATCCTCAAAAATCTTTCTTCTACTCTTCATCTCCATTTTCCAGATATCACACAATATACATCTATTCTTCCCCCTCTTATATCTTTTTATGGCATTTAATTCCGCGCGAATAATTGGGGGTATGATAGGTATTGCAATAATCTGAGTATGTGAGTGTTCAATTGAGGCTCCTGCAATTTCACCCTTATTTTTAAATATTGAAACATATTTTATTTTTCTATCCTTTTTGATTTCAATAAGCCTTTTGATATACATATCCAGTATCTTTCTTATATGCTCAAAACTCAAATCCCCAAGTTCTACATCATGCTCTGGTGTTTCTACAATTATTTCATGTATTCCGTATGCTGACATTTTTGTTAAGAGATTTCTCTTTGATAATCCTTTCTCACGCACAGTTGCAGGGAATTTGTTTGGAAAGCATCTTATAATCCATTCTCCAGCCTCCTCCACTCTATCTATTTCTGGAGGAGTCATATGCTCATTACCGGGACAGAAGGAGCAAACACCATTCATCCTTTTTGTTCTGCTTATCTGAAAAAAATCATGTGGTCTTTTACCCCTTTTCTTTGCAATTATAACCCACCTATTAAGAAGATAATCCTTTCTCAGTTGATTCATATTTGATTATTTGTTTATATGTATATAAAGGTTCGTAGATTTTTTATATGAATTTTTAAGACTGCACTCCAAGATGTTATATATTATTTAATTATTATTGATCCGTTATTATGTTATATGGCCGGGGTGGGGTAGTCTGGTTATCCTGTAGGCCTGTGGAGCCCGAGACCCGAGTTCAAATCTCGGTCCCGGCCCTCTATATCCCTTCTTTTACTTTCCTACATTCTTATCTTATCTCTACAATATTATGCTTCTTGTAAGTTTTATTATCTCATAAAAATCATTTCTATTCGGTTTATATTTAGCAAACTCCACCAAACTACATAGATTGAGACATTTCTGAACATCATTATATTTTTCTATTTTTTCTCTTTTCAAGATTTCCATTAACTCACTATTCATTAACTCTCTTTTTATTCCAAGAGCATGAGAGAAATAAAACCTAATGGCCTGTGAAACCTTCTCATACGCATCCTTTTCCCTCTTATTTTTAAATAATTCTTCTGCCTTATTTATCATTTCCTTTGCCTCTTTTATGTAATCAAACGGTTTTTTGATCTCCGTCATCTCATCATTTAGAATACCCTTTGATTTTTTCATATATTTTTTATAGTAAATCCACAGAATTGCAACTATAATAACCGTAAGGACCATTAACAATAACCACAAAAGATTTGATTTATATTTATCCTCTCCGTGGTTATTTTCCAAGGAAACATTCTGTATTGTTCCATTTATATAATGGGCAAAAATCCTTCTTTTCTCACCTGCATTATTCTCATAGGAAACAACTATTTTTGTATTATTTTGGGATACTTGATTAAATTCTATATCTGTCTGATTAAATCCTTCATTTATTAATTTGCTATCGTATTTCCGGAATTCTTTATTCTCTTTCAGCAAGTGTAAAATTTTTTGTTTGTCCTCAGATGTGAAACCAATCATGTTCTTTATTGTTCCATTCTTTATTTCACCCTTTAAAGAGGCATTTTTGCCATTTAATTTTTGATAATAAAACTCAAAACTACCGGTATTATTTGTTACAGGATTTAAAGAGATGTCTGTTAAATTATACCCCAAATCTGATAACCTTCTATGCCATTTCTGGAATTCTTTATTTTTTATAATATTTTCTCTAAATTCCCGTTCGATCTGTTTTTGTTGTTTAAGTTGCTTTTCTATTTGTCTCTTTAGAGCCTTAGTGTTCTGATTAAGTTGATTGTTCTGAACCCTGTTCTCAGGAGGCTGTTGCCGATTGAATTGTCTGTTGAATATTTGATTGAATTGTTGTTGTATTTGCTGATGTATACCTGAACTGCCGATTTGAACATTAAGAGAACCACCATAGGATGAATATGATGTTGATTGCATATTTATACCATAACATCTATAAATTGTGGTTATTCCCTGCATTTGTCCTTGCAAGATATTTGACTTTGAATCCTTAACAGACACCATCAGTGTATTTGATTTTACCGTTTCCTCCCTTCCAGTTTCTGGATTTAAATAGGTTACCTCCGCAGAACTTAGTGTATAATTACCAGACTTAAATGGCCTTATTGGTTCGTATGCAATAATTGTTTCCTCTTTACTTGATATGGTGTAATCAAGGCATTCTATATTTAATCCATTATTTCCAAAAATGTTTTTGTCAACTATCCTTACAGGTATCTCCCGTCCAAATGGATTTTTGAATTTTAATAGGACCGTAACATTATCTCCAACCCTTATATCACTATTTTCAATAAACTTTTCTACCTTTAATGTATTTACCGCATAAACATAACCCGTATTTTGAATTAATATAGTTGCTATAATTATCATAAAAATGATCATACTCCTCATTTTATCCTATATTATAATCCTATATTTCCCGTAGATTATGTAAATATTAATTAACAATAAAATGAGTGCAATCAAAAAAAATAAATCCTTTATACTTGTATTTTCCCACTCCCTTTCTATATTTTCACCTATGTTTTTATAAATTTCATCCAATGTTCCTTTATTTACGGATTTATAATATCTTCCACCAGTTTCACTTGCGATATTCTTTAATGTTTGTTCATCAAGTTCTGCATATTGAGGATTCCCAAACAAATCATAACCCAAAACTATTGGTTTTTCAGAACCCATACCTACCGTATAAACCTGTATCTTGTTTGCTTTTGCAAACTGAATTGCCTCATCTATACTTACCACACCTGCATTATTTACACCATCACTCAATAATATCACAACCTTCTTTTTGTTCGGTATTGATGTTGCCATATCAATTGCCAAACTTAACCCATCACCTATTGCAGTTCTGCCCTCTCTCTGCTGGATTGCTCTTAATTTCTCAATTGCTTTATCCTTAAAGGGCGTCAGATATGATGCCGTTGTCGCTCCAGATTCAAAGATAACAATACCTACATTATCCTTTGGTTTCAAGCTTTTTATTAAAATTTCAGCAGCATTTTTAGCGGCCTCCAGCCTCGTTGGTTTATAATCTGTTGCCGCCATGCTTCCAGAGTCATCTATAACCAAAACGACATTTACCCCCTCCTTCGCAGTTTTTAAAGGAATTCTTGGGTCAGCAAGTCCTGTAATAATAGATGCGATAGAAATCAACAGAATGATAAAAGGTATGTGAAGTCTAATATTTATTCTTTTGGGTACAGATTCCTTCATTATTCCTACCGAACTAAATTTTAATAAGGCCCTTTTCTTACCCTTTTGATATTTTTTATAAAGGTATATTATTACTGGAATAACCAGCAAAAGTACCAATCTCGTTGGCTCACCAAAACTTAACATCATTTTATCTCACAATCCTTTTTTGTCTTAATTCAAAAAATCTCCTCAACGGGATGTAATACGGTTCAGAGGTATATACATGAATCAAATCAATCTTCAATCTTTTCATTCTCTTTATTAATCTGTTGGTTCTTTCATTGAATCGTTTTTTATACAGATTGATAAAGTTTACATCTGATGTATTGATGATTATTTGTTCTCCAGTCTCCTCATCTTCAAGAAATACATATCCGATATCTGGGATTTCCTCCTCCCTTATATCCGATATCTTTACAAGTATTATATCATGCCTGTTTTTAAGAAATTTAAGTGGCTTCTCAAAATCCTCAGAAAAGTAATCTGATATAATAAATAATATACTCCTCTTTTTTATTATCCTGCCTATATACATCAACGAACTACTGATATCTGTCTTCCTACTTTTTGCTTTGTAATAGATGAGTTCTCTCAATAGTCTTAGAATATGTCTCCTCCCTTTTTTAGGTTGAATAAATCTTTCAACACAATCAGTAAATAAACACAAGCCAACATTATCATTATTCCTCAATGCTGCAAACATTATAGATGCCGCAATCTCATACCCAAGTTCTTTCTTACTTTTTTCATAACCAAAATCATTACTTGCTGAAACATCAAAGACAATATAAATATTCAAATCTCTTTCCTCAATAAACTCCTTCACAAAGGGTGAATTAAATCTCGCAGTAACATTCCAGTCTATTGTTCTTATATCATCTCCCGGAATATACTCCCTGACCTCAGAGAATTCTATTCCTCTGCCCTTAAAAACTGAACGATAATTCCCCGCTATCAAGCCTTCAACAACATTATTGGTTTTGATTTCAAGCTTCTTTACCTTTTTGAGAATCTCCTTAACCCTTGGCATTTTATTACTCAATAAAATATTTTAGTGCCTCATCTATTGATGAAACCTCCACAACATTCAGCCCCCATTCATTTTTTGCAACCTCTTTCAAATCTATAGTCTTTGGTATATATCTCGTATTCAATATCTCAAGACCAAACCCTATTGGCTCCTTTGTTACTACCTTTTCATAATATGTAATCCTTGACTGTCCCTTTGGCACAAGAAAGTATTTATAGCCCGAATCTGCTACTGCCTTTGCCTTTTCTAAAATACCACCAACCCTCCCAATTGTTCCATCCATATTGATAGTTCCAGTAATTACAGAGTCATTCTTAAGATGCTTATTTTGTAGCGCTGCAATAGTAGCAATTGTAATTGCTGCTCCTGCACTTTCCCCACCTATAAGTTGCGCATTTCCAGCCTTAAAATCCAATATAAAATCCTTATTAAAGTTGTAATTTGATTTTAATTTAGCAACAGCAACGGCTTTATTAGCTGAGTATTGTATATCAGTTTCCAAGAATGGGTTTGTATTGATGAGAACATTATTATTCCCTGGCATAAGTTTAACCGTTAAACTTCCTACAACACCCTCACCATCACTTGATACAGCAACTATTGGAATTCTCCTCTCTATAAATGGATTATATTTCCATTGATTTATTGTTATATTATTTATTTTATTATATTGATGTAATCTCTTTATGCTGTTTCTAATACTAATAATATCCCGCTGTAGTGTGTAATTGCCGTAGAGATTATAAAAACCAATTATAAACAAAACGGTAATGCTTATCCATATATATAATTTGTTATACCTGTTCATTTTATACTATATCACTAATACCACTATATCATATCATTATGGTGATCTAATCTTATCAATAATCTTATCAATAATCTTATCACTTGTTATTCCTTCTGCTTCAGCCTCATAGGTCAAAATAATTCTATGTCTTAAAACATCATGTGTAACTGCTTTAATGTCCTCTGGAATAACATATCCTCTACCATTTAGCAATGCATGTGCCTTTCCTGTAAGAATGAGCCATATAGATGCTCTCGGAGATGCTCCATATTCAATCATATCATCTATATTTAAACCATAATCTTCTGGATGCCTTGTTGCATCTACTATATCCGTAACATATTCCTCAATCTTTTCATCAGCATATATCTTTTTATTAAAACTCTGTATTTCAACAATTTCATTGGAATTCAGAATATTGTTTATCTTTATTTCATTACCATGTGTGTTTCTCTTAATAATAATTCTTTCCTCATCCTTTTTTGGATAATCAATTAATAATTTGAATGTAAATCTATCTACCTGTGCCTCTGGCAATTTGTATGTACCTTCTGTTTCTATTGGATTTTGTGTTGCAAGAACCAAAAACGGTTTAGATAATCTGAATGTATTTCCATGGATACTGACCTGTCTTTCCTGCATTGCCTCCAATAATGCAGATTGAACCTTTGGTGAGGCCCTGTTTATCTCATCTGCAAGAATAAGATTATGAAATATCGGTCCTTTTTGAGTATAAAATTTACCTTTTTTATGGTCATATATCTTGGTACCAATTATATCGGCAGGTAATAAATCTGGTGTAAATTGGATTCTACAGAATGTTGAATTGATTGTATCAGACAAGGTTTTAATCATGAGGGTTTTTGCCAGACCCGGAACACCTTCCAAAAGGATATGTCCATCAGCAATAAGAGAGATAATCAATTTTTTTAATATATCCTCCTGACCAACAATGACCCTTTTTATTTCATTCAATACCGTATCTAATTTCTCAGAATATGCCTGCGCATGTAAATTCAAATTTTTGATATCATCATCCATCTTCTCATTAAATAAATTCAATAATTCAATGGAAACAGGCAAGATGTAAAATATAAAATATCACTTAAATGGAAGAAGGATAATAATATAGATGAATGTAATTATAAAAATTCCCATTCTCTGAAATAACATCTTAACATATTTATATCTCAAAATGGAATTATATAACATGATAATCAACATATACTATAATCCTGAAAAAAGGGAGTATATTTTTAAATCAGGTGATAATGAACTTCGAGTGAATGAAGAGGAATTTAATTATATGAAAAAGACACCCAATGCACTATTTTATCACATCACAAAGAATAGATAATATCAAATCAGATTACCTTTATCTCCTCAACCTCAACCCTTTTTATTGGACTTATCTTCTTTACTTCCTTATATATGTTACTGCCAACCTTACTGGCTATTACCTGTTGTACAAACTCATCCAGTTTTAAATCTCTGTATGATTCTATTATCTTAAAAATCTTGGATCTTATGTCTTTCTCCTTTGGCGTGGAGATATCCTGGTTTGCAATTGTTGTAATCTTCATCCGAATCTTCGTATCATCCTTCAGATTCAATTCAGTTGTGGTATCTACCTTGCTGGCACCTTTTTTTACCTTAGACCTCAGATATCCCGGATTAATCTCAAATCTCTTGAATCTGGTATTTGCCTTATCACCCTTTACATCAGTTATCTCAAATATAATCTTCATATGTTGTTTTGCCTTATCACCCAGTATCTCAAAAAGGGATACATCCACAGTTCTGCCTATCAGATTCTCTGGTTCTTTTGCCACACAGTTACCTATCTCCTTATACTCAAAATCCTTTGGTGCAAGTATTGTAAAGATTTGCTTCTGTTTCCATGATATTATCTTCCTTCTTCGTGCCATTTTATTTTATCTATTTTATTACTTCCTCTGCTACCATTTGGCAGAATATAATGTCATCCAATGTATTTAGCACTGATTTTAGACTGTTTGATTCTACAGTTGTGAGTATATATCCTTTGTATGGTATTGTTTTGATTCTTATATTTTCTAACTCTATGTTGTCAATCTCTAATGCCTTTGATACACTTATTGAGTCCATAGATTCTGTTTTCAATATTGCTTTAAATTTCATTTCATATCATCAATCTTACATTTTCCGGTTCATATCTCCAATCTTGTGATAACCTTTTTGTATTTTTATAGTATTTTACAAGCCTTCTTATCTTTGATTCAATCAATACCAAACTCCTTCTATTATGGATATCCTTCTTGTGTGTTTCAAGATGCTTCCTCAAATTCACAGCCTTTTTGATGAGATTCCGTAGGTCTTCTGGTATTTCATAAGCCAGATTGTTTTTCTTTAAGAAATAACCTATCTTTTTTCCAGTAACATCTTTTACGCTTGGAATACCATAAGTGTCTCTCAAAATCATCCCTATCTCACTGGGTGTTTTGTCCTCCTTAGATAGCTTCACTATCAGCTCTTCAATCTCTTTTGGACCATAACCCACCCAATCGGTTCTTTTTCTACTTGGCTTTTTTGACCCAGATCTCCCCCTCTTTCTTGCATGCATACGAGCCATTTTAAAATTTTACAGTTTTTCATTCTTGGTATACAATAGATTTCTCCATTGTACCCAGAACAAGACATTGTAGTTTTCTTAAGGAGATTATATATTTGAATGCATGAATATAAATAAAATACCTCATTGTTTCATATAATATCATTGATGTCGTGCTTCAAAACCTTAACTCTCATGAAATCCTCAGCCACATAACTCTCAGGAAATACCTCTCTTGCTTCTGCTTCAAGCAATTTTGAATCTGTATAACGCTGGCTTATATGTGTAAGATAGAGTTTTTTTACATTCGCTCTCTTTGCAACCATTGCAGCCTGTCTTGCTGTTGAATGTCCCATAATTTCCGTCTTTTCTTCTTCTTCATCCGCAAATGTTGAATCGTGGATCAGGATATCAGCATTCTTTGCAGCCTTTTCCACTTCCTTACAAACCTTGGTATCCCCAGTATATACGATCTTCCTCCCGGGAATTGGGTCAGATAGAACCATTTCCGGAGTGATTTCCTTACCATTAATGTTAATAGATTCACCACGCTGGAGTCTTGAAAAAAGCCTACCTTCTGGAACACCAATGGATAGTGCCTTTTCTTTTAGAAATTTTCTTTTAGAATTTTCTTCAAATATATATGCCATTGAGTTTGATGTATGCTCAGTTTTAACGCAAAAAATCTTAAATCTTTCACCCTCCATAACCCACCCCGGTTTTACTTCATTTACAGACAGTCTCAAAAAATCCATCTTAAATGTTCCCATAGAGAGCATATGTTCCATTGTCTCCTTCATTCCTTTTGGGCCATAGATGTTGAGTATTCTTGTCCTTTCAAGAAAATCCATACTCTGAATCAAACCACCTAAACCAAGAAAGTGGTCTGCATGCAGATGTGTTATGAATATATTATCTATCCTCATAAAGTTTATTCCTGCAATTCTCATCTGTCTTTGTGTACCTTCACCACAATCAAAGAGATAATATTTATTAAGATATTCAATGAGAATTGCTGGCAATCCCCTCTTCTCCGTTGGAACAGCACAACTTGTTCCCAAAAATGCTATTTCCATTCTAACTAATCCATCTTAAAGCCGTAAATTTTACCTATACTCCTCGCCTTTACTGTTGTATATGTTATAATCATAAGTAAAATTGCAAGGAAGATTGAATTTATAAGCGTCTTTACCGATTCATCGAGTGGTATCCTTATAATATCCATCTTAATACTTACCTCGGATAAAAATAACCACACTGCATAGAGAAAACTCCAACGAATTATCCATAGAAATGTTTTGAATAGGTCTTCTATTAGACCAACACTGAGCCTTTTTATACTCTCTCTCATCCAGATATATGAAATAAAACACATACCTACAACAAGATAGAGCAGTAGGTATGTTATATCTAAATAGGATATATCAAACGATATCATCTTACTTACCTATTGATTGCGCCTCAATTATCTTGTCACATATACTATAAATTTTATCAAAAAGTTTTAAATTATATCCCCTCTCAACAGATATAAAGATATCTCTCAAACCCCACAACTTCATTCTTTTAATTAAAAAATCACGAAATTTCTTTACAGAGCCCAATGAATTGTATATAAATAATGCTGAAAACTCATCCAAAAAGAGGAATTTTTCACCCTTTGGTAGTGTTCTAATCCAACCCTCTATCGCAATTGCCAAATCAGAAATCTGTTTGGGATGTATGTATAAATATTTACCGTCTCTTCCCGTTTTCTTACCAGTAACATCAATAAAAAATAATCTTTCTGTATCAATATCCATCTTTCTCATGAGATAGAGTAACTTCTTTATCGGTATTTTCTGGCTAACATATATCCCATAGAGTTTCTTTGTATTGCAGAGATTCTCCAAAACCTTAAACTTTGCATCCTGATATTCCTTTCCTGAACCTGTTACGAGTACTATATACTTCATAGGTAAATCCGATAGGTCATCCTCAAGCTTTGCAATATTAAGCATTTTTCTACAACGGATTAGATGATTAGATTTTTTAACCGAATAATTCAATCAGCAATAAATATTTAGAATTTTCCAAACTAAATATAACTCTACTTTTCACAATTTTAGGAAAGAGAACCCCATCTCATAGTTTACCAAAGCAACGCTATCTTAATAACTCTATAGCAATAAAGTAGTGTAATCTCCTGCCTTAAATTTTTAAATGAATGATGAAATATTTTAGGTTTTGTTTGATCTTATATATTTAGCATTCTAAACATCAATCCATTCCTTTACAAATCTTTTATACCATTCAAGTTCTTTTTTTAGTTATGATATGAATCTCAAAAGGCGTAAACAATCCAATTTCTTTTTTATAGCATTAATAGCTCATACCTCTTATCTATTCTATCCGTAATTATCATTACATCAATATCACTTAAAGGATGAATTTTCCTTTTTACAGCACTACCAAAATTCTAACCTCCACTTTACCTAATAATCTCTCAGAAATTTTTTAATTTTTTTCGCATATTCCAAATATACAGATGTAAAACTGCTCAATTGAAAATATTGATAAGATTTTAGTATTTCTTAAAAATTCTAATGCTCTATTTTTTAGAAACTCCTCCATTGTTTAAGATATAATAAATTTTAAATAAAAAATTGATTAAATGGTATTAGGTAAATTGAGTAATATAGAGGTATTGATCTGGGATATAGATGGAGTTCTTGTATATGTGGAGGAATCATATCGTAAGGCAATAATAGAGACAACTCAATATTATTTTGACAACATTATGGGAATAAAACCAAAAAGGAAATTATTAAGGATAGAAGATATACATAAATTCAAATTGGCTACCGGTTTCAATAATGATTGGGAAATCACACATGCAGCTATACTCTGTTTTCTCACTGGTATGTTTTCAAATACAAGTATAGATTTAAATCACATTTTAGATGAAACTGGGAGAAGAGGTGGCGGTCTTGAAAAACTTGAGGAAACATTAGTGGACATCTATGGTAAAAATGTAATCAAGGCAAAGAGATTCTGGTTTAAGGATTTGATAAAACAGATATTTCAGGAAATGTATTTAGGCGAGGAATTATATTATCAGAAGTATGGTAAACCTGCCGAGTTTATAAAAATAAAGGGGTTTATAAGGAATGAGAAGCCATTGATAGATGAAGAAGTATTATGCAAATTATCTGAAAGATACATTATGGGTATTGTATCTGGAAGGGAGCGGTTTGAGATAGATGTTACGCTAAAAATACACGGGTTTGATAAGTTCTTCTCAGATGATTTCATTGTTGGAAGTGATGACATTCCATATAGTAAACCTGACCCCTCACAACTCATAGAGTGTAAAAGAAGGATTGAAGATAGAAGGGGGTTTATTGATAATAAAAATATAGCATATATAGGCGATGTTCCAGATGATATAATTGCTGCAAAGAGGGCTGGATTTATGTCAATAGGTGTTACAGCATCTATCATAAGTACTGAAGAAAAGGTGAAGCTCAAGGAAAAATTTAAAAGACTTGGAGCAGATATTATTGTTGATGATCCGAATGATCTTTCTTTAACTCTTTAAAGCCAAAAACCCTACCGATTTCCCTCATTTTTATAGATATGTAGGATACGATCATAAATAGAAAGGATATGAATATAGCAAAGGATTCTATCAAGTACGAACAATCTATTTTTATTATTTTTAATTTTATAATAAACAGCAATGTTGCACAGAGAAATCCCCATCTTACAATCCAAAGTATATATTTAAAAAGATTGTATATATATCCCTTACTAAGTCTTTCCATACTCTCTCTCATCCAGATATATGAAATAAAACACATACCTACAATAAGATATAGCATGATGTATGAAACAACTGTATATGAACTTATATTTTCCATTCTGAAATGTTTATTATTTTATCACAGAATTGAGATATCTTATCCAATATCTCTGGATTGCTCTCCTTTTCTAAGGATACAAATACCCCATTTAGACCCCACATCCTCATTTTACCAGTAAGAAAGTGAGAAAACTGAGCCACGGTGCCTATGGAATTGTATATAAGAAGTGTAGACAAGGAATCAAGAAATAGAAATTTATCTTCCCGTGGCAGATTTCTTACCCATTGGTCAATTAATACCGCCAAATCAGTTAAATCCTCAGGAGACGTAAATAGACACCTTTCTGTCCTAAATGGTGTATCCCCCACAATTGTAGAGATACAATCCACAAAGAATATATTATCTGTGTATATTCCATTATTTTCCATGATATTAATCATGGATCTATAGGGTCTGTTTACACTCACATAAATTCCATGCAATCTCCTTTTATTGCACAGATACCTTAAAATCTCCAGATTTATTGTAAGATAATCTGTAGCATTTACTGTAATCATTACAATATATTTTTTAGGCAATTCATCAAGTTCCTTGATAAGTTTCTTTGGATTAAACATTTTTATATCTAATATCTATTATACCAGACTCTCATAAATTTCAAGAAGTCTTTTTATGGTATTATCCATTGAGTGTCTCTTGACACTCTTTAGACAATTCCTTGAAAGAACTTCTCTATTTTTATATGCCTTATCTATCATTTTTTTCAATTCTCTGATATTGCCTTGTTCATATAAATAACCAGTTTTTCCATCCTCTATTGTATCCTTTAATGCTAATGCATTTGAACCTATAACTGGAACACCACAGGCCATGGATTCCAATGCCACCAAACCCTGCGTCTCTGCCGTAGATGGAAATATAAAAAGGTCTATTGATGAATAGAACTCCCTCAATTCCTCTCTTGAAAGAAAACCCAGAAATCTTACATTTTTCTTCTCCCTTGCCATATTCATATAATAATCCTGTGCAGGACCCTTACCAGCCATTATTATATCTCCATCAAAATCATCTGCAATTCCTATGATATCCTCAAGATGCTTCTCATAACCAAAACGACCACAGAATCCTATTACTCTCTCTGCATTTATTCCGTATTTCTCCTTAAATCTTTCTGGATTTGTATAGTGAAAAAAATCCAAGTCAACACCGTTTGAGAGAATTATAATATCTTTATCAACTCCCTTTTCTATTAGACGGTTTTTTATTGTTTTTGATGGAGCGGTTATTATATCACATGAATTCAACAATCTTTTTTCCCAGAAGTTATAGAGTTTCATTAGGGTTGTCCTAAATGGTTCTTTCCTCGTGATATAATTTATATAATCATCAGCAGGTGTATGATATGTAAGAATTTTTGGTAATCTGAATTTTCTTGAGACATAAAGACCTGCCATAGCCATGGTAAACAGACCGTGTATATGGACCATATCAAGATTTTTTGCCTTTTCTGATATATCTGTAGGGAATGCTATATTATATCCTTTATAGAATTTAAATTCATATGAACGAAATGGAAATTCATTCTTTTTTGGCTCATATTCTGAATCTGGGTAATATATATAGATGTCATGAAATTTCTGAAGCCTCTTCTTCCACTCAAATATTGTGTATACAACACCATTTACCTGTGGAAAGTATGTATCAGTGAATATACCAATATTCATCTTATTTATCAATTAGAATATCATATTCTTTATAATTAAATATATCCATTATATCAATTCAAATACCTCACAAATTTCAATAAATCATTTGCATTCCCAATCTTCTTCTCTAAATCAAGAATGATATACGCCTTTTTTCCAATACTGAATGACGAACTAAGTATCAGTTGTTTATCACCGAAAATCTCTATTCCGTCAACAGGCGTATGTCCAACAATCATCGCGTTGCATTTTATTTTATCAAGAAATATCTCCACATCATATTCACTATAATCCCTGTAAGGTCTGTTCCAGAGCAGACCATACAATACACTGTTGAATTCTGAATACCCTTTATCAATTGAGTTTTCAATATCCTTTAATGAATTAATCCCAATAGGTGGTCCAGCATGACTAATAAATACACCATTTCCCGTTTTTAATGCAATTGGTAAATCATGAAAAAATTTTATATATCCATCAAATTTATCACTCCATTTTTCTTGAAATTTCATTTTCAGATTTTCTATGAATTCCTTGCTCTGATTTCTAAACCCCTTATAGACGGAAATATCTGCTATATGACTCCATTCATGATTTCCAAGCAAGATTATAAATCCATCATTCTTAATCAGACTCATAGATAATTCAAGAATCTCTATGCTTTTATCATTCTCCATCTCCGTCATTGCATGAATCAAATCCCCGGTAAATACAATAGATACTGTATTTTTGTTTTCATATTTTCTCCATATTTCAATGTATCTCTGAAAATCATTTAGATTTCCATGAATATCCGTAACCACAATTAGTTTCCCTTCTTTTAATTCAATCACCGATTTCATTTCATCAAATTATAAGAATTTCCATCCTCATTCCCTCAACATTCCCATTGAGATAGAAATTACCCTTTTTATTTGGTTTGAATTCCTTGCTTCTATTGGTTTTTGGGGGCATATACCAATTCACTTTCAAATCCTCATTCATTAGAATATGAGCCCTCGAATCTCTATTCTCAAGAATGAATGTTATCCTATCATTAAAATTCAGGGTTATCTTGTTTGGAGTTAATTTGTTATTTTCTGCTATAATATGAACAATATTGCCGTGGATTGTTGTTGTAGTTACACTTCCAATTGTTGTAGTTATTGATGTTTCTGATGTTTCCGTAGCAACTGTGGTTGTTGGAGTGATTGAAGTGGTTGTTGTTATACCCATCCTTTTATATGTTGGTGATGGTTTTTCTGGCTCTTCAAGAACACATCCACCTACTATAATAAAAATTAAAATTATAAAATACATCCTGTGGATTTCCATTACAATCACCTAAATCTTATCTTACTTATTGTTGGTCTTAGATACCAGTTTAACCGCATATACTCTATTGATTTATATGATCTACCATCATCTTTTATTTTTTTAGGTCTCTTTATCAGTTCTATTCTTCCAAATTTACCAGAACTTACCTGCATAATCCCATTATATTCCTTACACCAACCATTTCTTATAACAATAAAATCCCCCTCCTCAAACCTATCAATTTCATCATTCCATAGTGATAAGATACACTCTCCAGACGCATCCGTAGCAATACATGAACATACCCTGTTCCCATTCCATTCCTTTATATCCTGTTTGGATATTATCTCCAAACCCAATAGGGGTATTGGTTTATTTGCTTCTAACCCAGAAACCTCCATTCCAATTATATAATTGTTAGATAGAAATAAATAACTAATATCTCAATGAAAGTATTAGGGCCATCGTTGCTATAGATATACTAACTATAACAAAGGCAGTAACAATTTTAGACTTTTCTGTACCCTCAAACATCCTAAGATAGTAAATATCGCCCAAAACAGAACCCCCTACAATATAGCTCCTTGATATATAAGAGGACAATATATGACCCCTTGTTTTATAATCCCATTTGATGCCCTTGTATGGATTTATGAGGTATAGTCTATCATTTAATGTTCCTACAATCAATCTATTAGTTAGGGTTGATAGACTGATTACTGGACCATTTAATTTGAATTTATTTATGTATCTCCCATTGATGTCAAATATATGTACATAACCATCCCTTAATCCACATGCTATATAATCAGATACACCTATAACACCAATCTGGTCTGGAAGACTATTCCTCCAGAGAAGATCCCCATCGTTATCAATTAAATATAGTTCATTATTACCTAGTCCAACTGCTATATAATCATCAGAGATTGCAGCAGATCTAATATATGATGGGAAACTCTTATTTAAGAGCAATCTACCATAAATGTCAAATACATATACCTTTTTGTCAGATACAGCAGTTATCGTCTTACCATTTTTGTTTATACTAACCTGTAAAACATACACATCTGTTTTATAGTTCCATTTTTCATGGGTTTTCTGAAAAAAATGTACATAGCCCGATCTCGTTCCAATAACAATCATATCTCTAAAAATATAAAGTCCCTTCTTATATTCAGGATAACTCTCAATCTCCGAATACCACTCCATATCTCCACTTACATTGAATAAATACAGAACCCTGTCAATTGTGGTTACTGCAATCACATTGTTATAAATATCCACTGATGTTATTCTATCAGAAAGCATATATCTCCAAAGAAGATTACCTTCTTTATCAAATAGATATACAAAACTATTATCTGAACCAATAACTATATAGTCATCTGAGCCAGAGATTGATGTTATGCTACCGTTTATAGAATATATCTTTGTTGGAAGCCTGACATCTGCAGATGAATTTATGATAACAAGATAAATACAGAACATCAATAAAGGAAATTCTTTTATTTTCATTACATATTTATTATATGCAGATGGACATAAATGATATAATCACAGAGATTGAGGAGAAGGATAAAAGAATCAACTCATTTATAGTGATTGATAGGGATGGTATCTCAAGGAAGTGTACTGCAGAGGATGGAAAACTCAAAAACCTTACAGTCGGTATTAAATCTAACATATGCGTTGATGGTTTACCTACAACAGCAGCATCAAAGACATTGGAAAATTATATTGCTCCATATAATGCAACTGTTGTTGAAAAAATCAAGGCCGAGGGCGGTCAGATTCTGGGAATGATGAATATGGACGAGTTTGCATGTGGTTCATCCGGTGAGACATCATACTTTAAACCTACAAACAATCCATCTGCAATGGGCAGGATTCCCGGTGGTTCATCTTCAGGCTCAGCTGCAGCAGTCGCCGCAAATTTTGTAGATATTAGTATAGGAAGTGATACTGGTGGCTCAATAAGAAATCCTGCATCACATTGTGGTATCGTAGGATTTAAACCGACATATGGAGTTGTTTCAAGATATGGTCTGATGGATATGGCGATGTCTCTGGATCAGATAGGACCATTAGCAAGAGATGTAAAAACAGCAGCCCTTCTTTTGGAGGTAATATCTGGTTATGACCCGAAAGATGAGACATCCCTCAATTTAAATAAGAAATTTTATCAGTTTTCAAAAAATCTGAATTCTGAATTAAATGGGGTGAAACTCGGATATGTAAAGGAATTTGATATACTTATTCAGGATAGAGGTATCAAAAAATTGATTCATAAATCCTTAGAGAAACTATCATCTGCGGGTGCAGAAATTATAGAGGTCTCATTACCGAATCTCAAGATAGCACTGCCCACATACTACCTAAATGTTTATGTTGAATTCTTTTCAGCAACAAGAAAATATGATGGAAGGCGTTATGGTTATAAAATAGAGGATGTTTGTGGTGAGGAGGTACTGAGGAGAATCCTATTGGGAAGTTATATAAGTCAAAAGGAATATTCGGGGAGATATTACAGAAAGGCATTGCAAGCGAGGTCAATTATTAGAAATGAACTGTTGAATACACTAAGGGGTATTGATGTAATTGTAGGTCCTACCGTGCCTAAATTACCTCACAAATTGGGAACAAGGATTGATGACCCTATGGTAATGTATGCTTATGATATATTTACCGTTATTGCAAACCTTGCGGGCATACCTGCAGGAACTGTTCCTGCGGGGATGGTTGATGGAATCCCAACAGGTTTGCAGGTGGTGGGTAAACCATTAGATGACCAAAGGGTTCTTAATGTAATGTACGGATTTGAGAATTGTTAGTTAATTGCTAATTATTTTCAATGATGGAAGAACTGTATTTCTTATACCAGGACCTATGCCAAGTATAAATATCAAAACCTTTAGGATTTTATATGAAACATCATCCATCTCATCACTATAATACCTTTCTATTGCGAGAATTACTATCAATATCAGAATCAATTTTATTGGAATCATTATGACCGCACTTCCTCCAAATAAATCTATTAAGAATATTGGCAACAAATGTTCTTCCCCAAACCCATAGAAATCGTGGGCAATGAATGTTGATGAGGCATCCAACATATGGGCAAATACGATCAGAATATTATCATATTTTGTAAATGGATAAATTCTAAGTACCATAATCGATGATGTGATAAAAATTGCCAGTAATAAGGGATATAGAATCCTCAATGGTAAAGTTATATACTGAAAAAGATTATAGAATGTGTATATGAAACCACATAATCCTACAAGGAATGGGGAAATCCAATAATCTATACCAGTATACCTTCTGATTATTAATCCTATTGCCACTCCGACCAATCCAACAACAACACAGAGGATATAAACACCGGGTGTTATACTCCAGAGTTGATTTTTTTCAAAGAAACCTACATCTGCAAGAAGTCTGATAGATATACCGAGAAATATATATACCGATATTATAATCAGAAATTTTCTATCGAATTTTATATATGAAAAAAGGAACCTCTTAATGAAATCTACCACAATGATTAGTATCAAAAAATATATAATATAGTCATAAATAGAATAAACACCCATTTAAACTACACCACTTCATCTACTATAAATTCCAATTGATCAGAGAAGTCGCTATATCGGACCCTACCAACCAAGGAAATGTTCTGACCTATAATGCTTTTCTTCATCTCATTTATTGGAGCAAATTCATCCTGTGTTTCTCCTATGAGATTCATTGCCTCCTCAACATCCATTCCAAGAATACTTTCCGCATTCTCACGAAATGAAATTGCCCTTATACTTCCGGTATCATCCTCAACAGTAAATGATAACATCAGATTAGGCACTGGCTCAACATCTTCATTACATGAATCACAGAACCATCCAAGACCCAAATTCTGAACGCTTCTACCGCAATTATTGCATGTATAATATATCAACCTCTTATCATCGTCAATGTGAACAATCTCACCAGAAATCTTCACATACCTGTCTCTGTTCTCAAGGTCTATAATGTTTTTTTCAGTAATAAGAGATTTTTCAATCTCTTCCAGTGAGGGTATATTCGTCTCCTGATTCACAGATATTTCACCATATTTACCCACATGGATTTCTGGCTCTTCATTTAGATTTGCCTTTGAGTATGCATTTATGATTTTTATTACATCCCCCTTCTTCAATTCATTTGCTATTTCTGCCTTTTCATTCCATAAAACCGTTCTTATAGTTTCCTTACCATCACTAATGATCAAAGATGCTATAGTCCCACCAGAATATGCTCTGGGCTTAAATACCTGTAGTATTCTACCAGATGTGGTAAATCCTGAGAGGTCTGGTTTGATTTCTGATAATTTTATCTCACCTACAGTCTCTGATAGAGGAGGTAAATCAAGTTTTGCATCAGTTAAAACAATTCTACTCCTGTTTCCAGCATGAATCTCAATCTCATTGTTCAATCCCGTCTTTACATACGCATTCTCTAACTTTATTATATCACCAGCACATATATCAATCTTTGTTGAATCATCCCACAAGACAACCCTTATTTTACCAGTCTCGTCTTCTGCTGTAAATGATGCTCTTATCCCAGTACTACCATCAGGTCTAACAAACTTTGCTGGTGGATAATAGTTTGAAACTCTACATATAAGATTAACAGAGTCTAATCCCTCTCTCAAATCCTTTATCTGAAATAATTTCTCCTTGATTTTTGGAAGTTTTATATCCAGTCTTGGATTTATAGAAATTGTGGTAAGTGAACCTGCATGGATCTCGATATTACCATTCATACCCTCTCTTGCATAGGCATTCTTCACCAATAATGAGTCACCTATCTTTACCTGATTGGATATTCTTGAATTTTTATCCCATAAAACCAATCTTATCTCACCAGAGTTATCAACAAGGATTATACTTGCAAATTTACCTAAACTCCCATCCTTTCTCTTAAATTCCCTTATTGGATAAACCACCTTCACTCTGCCAAAAATATTCACAGGTTTCTGTAACTCTATATCCTTTATCTCCGTGAGGGGTATATTCTCCTCCTCCAGTGAGATATTTAACTCCTTTGCAACCGCATAAATCGCTCCATAATCGGAAAGAAGACCATGAGTAGCCTCCTTTCTTTTATTCATCATATCTCTGATATCCTTTTGTGTCTTTCCACTCTCCTTAGATATTCTCTTAATTAGTTGATCAACATCGGTCATAATTAAAAATTAGAATAAAAAAATAAAAAACAGATAATAATATACAAATAGAAAAAATAAAAAAGAATTTAAATTAAATAAAATAATTTTATTCTGTTGTACCTTCCTCTCCAGTTGCTCCTCCCTTGCCCTTCACAACCACAAAGTAGATTATGATTATAATTATAACCACTATCACTATCCCAATCAACAGCATTGTATTAATACCGCCGCCACCGTGAGCAACTTCAGTTGTTGTTGGTGCCTCTGTTGTACTTGTAACTGTTGTTGTAGTTGTTTCAGTTGTTGTTGGTGCCTCTGTTGTACTTGTAACTGTTGTTGTAGTTGTTTCAGTTGTTGTTGGTGCCTCTGTTGTACTTGTAACTGTTGTTGTAGTTGTACTTGTAACTGTTGTAGTAGTTGTTACACACTCTCCAGTAAACTCCACAGTTTCTTCTAATGAAACATAATCCTCCTTCTCACATGTTATAACATAGCTACCTGTTTCATTTATAACAAATGTAACCATACCATTACCATCAGTCCACTTCTTCACGACCCTGTTCTTCCAGTAAACAGAATCCTTATATACCTGAACCAACACATTCTCAAGTGGTTTATCTGTTGTTTTGTCCTTAGCTGTCACATTGACAGTTGTACATACGGCAGTTGTGCTTATCTCTACAGCCATATAATGCTTCTTTTTTGTTGATGCAGGTACATCTATGTAATCCGTATAAGATTCATAACCTTTTATTGCCGATACAAGTATCCTACATCCCCTGTCCGCTGTAACATCCTGGAATGTTACATTTGTTTTATTTCCCGTAAATTTGGACAGAGAATCGGCATTTACATTACAGTACTCCAATTTAACTGTCACATTGGCAGTATCCAATACAATAGTAACATTTTCTGGAGTTGTTCCATATATCTCGTCATCATGGCCATAACTACTATCTATCTTAACAATCTTTAATGCAGAAGTACTCATTATTCCTAAGGTAAAAATTCCCATTAAAACCATCCCAAGAATTAATAATTTTTTACCACTCATTTTATTTTCCCTCCCATTTTATTTATTTACCTGAATTTAAATTAAATTTTATATAATCTCTTATAAAATATGTTTAATCCTTTAAAAATAAAATAGATAGACTAAAGGACTTACACATATATGAATTATTAATTTCTCATTATATAAATACCTTTCGATTTTTATTAAATAATCTATATCTCATCAATGACTATTTCTTATTATACTTCTAAACCAACTCACTGTTTTATTCAAGCCATCATCTATGTTGGTGGTTACTTCCCACTTCAGTTCCTTCATAGCAAGACTACAATCAAGAGAGATGTTTCTTACCTCCCCTTTTATGTATTTACCGTGAACTGCCTCAACATTGGAATTTGTGATCCTTCTCAATTTTTCATATATTTCATTTATACTTGTTTCTATTCCAGAACCAATATTGAATACATTACTTCTTGTCTTTTTTCTTAGTGATAGCAGATTTGACATCGCGACATCTTCTACAAACACAAAATCCCTTGTCTGTTCACCATCTCCATTGATTATGGGTGTTTCGTTCCTCAGTAATTTTCTGGAGAAGATTGCTATAACACCGGCCTCTCCAAGTGGGTCCTGCCTTGGACCATATACATTGGAATATCGCAGAGATATATAATCCAGATTATAGATTTGTTTATATATGGAAAGATATTTCTCAACTGTAAGTTTTGAAATACCATATGGTGAGAGAGGATTTTGTGGATGTTTTTCATCTACTGGTAGATATTGAGGTTCTCCATAGATTGCCCCCCCCGTTGATGCATAAACAATCCTCTCTATACCGTATTCTCTGCAACATTTAATTACATTTAGAGACCCAACGATATTTATTTTGGCATCAAATTCCGGTTCTTTTATGGACCTTCTAACATCTATCTGTGCCGCATTGTGTATCACAAAATCTGGACACTCTTTCTGAAATATGTTCTTGAGTTTGGTATTATCACATATATTCACTCTATAAAATTTCGCCTTTTTATTCACATATTCTATATTTCCGTGTGAGAGATCATCTACAACAACAACCCAGTAATCATTTTCTATTAGAAGATCAACTACATGCGACCCTATAAATCCGGCCCCACCGGTTACTAATACTTTTTTCATATTAGGACTATATCTTTCATATTAAAATAATATAAATCAAATTAAATCAAATATTTAAGGATGTATTTCCATAGATGGATTATATGAAAGAACGGTATGTAAAAATAAAGAGCAAGGGATTCTTTTTCACATTGATGGCTATACTTCTTTTAATCCCATTAATATTCTTTATAACATTTTATCTTGGTTATACCAAAACGAAGTCTATAGATACAATTGGAAGGACAAGGTGTGAAAGACTGTATTATTTTGTTGAGGATATAAAAAGGGATTTGGAAAGAGCAGTGGTTATCTTTGGTAGAAGAGCGGCCATATATGCAATCAGTGATATTGTAAGTACAGGAAATAATCTTAGCAATTATACATTCAATTGCAGTGAAAATTGTGTATATACAAATTGTGATGATATACAATTTAATGTTAATGGCTCAGAAGCCGCTCTTGCTGAACTTATGATTTGTGGTACATTGCGTGGAGAAATAGTACCGTATATGCAGAATCATACATTCCCTCTATGGATAGAAAAAATGGAGGACGCGGGAAAGGATATGCACTTTAGATTAAACATGTCTTTGATAAAGTTGGAGATCGTTCCAATAGATGCATGGAATTTTGCCACCATTCCTACATTCAGGGTAAAAATCTGGGATGAGAGTGAGATGTGCTATTATGAGGATAGTTCAATTGTTGTACAGTCAAACACATCAATATTGGGTCTTGAAGACCCATTATACCCCCTGTACACAAATGGCAGGATTTCTAAGTATATCAGAAACTGCACCACCAACCTTACACTTGATTTAGTAGCAGGGTGTAGCAGCACTGGAAATGGAACAGCTACAGGTAATGTTATTTTTCGTTCGAGGATTGGTGATGGTAGTGTAGATGACCTAAGAGATTTTTGTGATAATACATCCGCAGAGGTTCTAAACAACCTGATTTTGGTTATCGATGAAGGTTTTGGTGGCGGGTATCTACAGAAGATTTCAGATTGTTTAAATATAAGTTCAGAAAAGCATTTTGCTGGGCTTATAGACTACGGAAATATAGGAAGTCTAAATCTTAATGTAACGATACCATGGATTACGGGAACGGGGGAGTTGGATAATGTAACGCCTAATGGACCAAGCTTTCCACAATCATGCCCTCCCCCACCCTATATAGAAAATTATGAATGTGTAACAATTAAAAATATAGATTCCTGTGGAATCCATCAGGTTTTAATAGGGTTCAATAGTAGTTTATTAAACACCACATGCTATCAAATAAGTGATATAGAGGAAAACTATAATTCATTCTGTAGTGAAAATAAATCAGATGGACCGTCATTCTTTGACAGGCTTGATGGCAGACTTTATCTATCATCAAAATACAAAGAGCAATCCCATATAAAATTTGGGAATTCCCTGATAGGAATAGAGTCATTTGTCAATCCCTATATACTTGATGACTACAGCATTACTGTTAATAAGAATGCTACATGGATTGATTATCTATACTGGCAAAATGATAGCGGATGTGATGTTCAGGGGTTTTGTAAGGTCGGAGATTATGGATTTATGCTTGATTGTCCCCATGCATATAAATATCAGGTAGATACAGAATGCGAACAGGTTACTGGATGCTGTGGAGATGGAGTATGTAATGTAAATGAGAATTGTATAACCTGTTCAATAGATTGTATATGTTTAGGATGTCCCACCATTATAGAGATAGATGATTGCAAAACCTGTTCAGGTCCCACAGATTGTAATGTGACATACAGTGTAGGTATAAAGAATCAAACGGGGAGCTATATGAATCTTTCAGTTAATCCAACAATATATATAACAGTTAACGCAATCACAGATTCCTATACAATGGATAAGAGAGAGGAAGAGACTGGAAAATATTATTATAAGAAAATAGCACTTAATAAAAATGATGATATAAATGCAACGGTATATGTTTCTGAGCATAATTGTCCAGGTCCGTTAACAAATGCAACATCTCAGAAGAAGGTGAATCTAATAGACAACTGTTGATGAATGATTTTTTATTTTTATTACAAATTCAGCAGATATTGCAGGCCTTACCTGTAGATGAATGCCAATGTTGAATTTGTAAGTTACATCGGCAAAACTCGGAGAGTTTGTCTGAGTCAAGACTGTTCTACAGTCTTGCTCATACT
>CAZQER010000011.1:0-28741 GCA_964592095.1 uncultured archaeon | reverse complement strand
AGACCTTATATCCTTTATCTAGAAGAAACTTTGCCAGATATGCACCATCCTGCCCCGTAATCCCTGTTATCAGTGCGTTTTTCATATTCATTACTTTATACTTTAAGAATATTTACGAATAGGTGTATATAACTTTATATGAAAACTTCATTGGGTAGGGGAACATTATATCTGATGGTTGCACAGGTTGTTTTCTTGATCAGTGGTTATCTGATTCACATTGGGTTGGGGAGGTATTTGGGTCCCAGGGAGTATGGTATATTTGGTGTGATTATTGCCCTGATAACGACGATTAATATCATACTGACCTCTGGAATGCCACAGGCTGTTTCCAAGTTTATTGCCGAAAACGAGAAACTTGCTCTGGCGATTAAGAATAAGGCATTGAAGATACATGGAATTTTTATTTTGATAATATTTGCATTATATTTTTTGCTGGCAGATCAGATAGCGGATTTATTAAACGATCCATGTTTGGTTCCATATATCAGGCTGTCTGCATTTATAATCCCAGGTTATGCCTTCTATTCAATCTATCTTGGTTGTCTAAACGGATTGAGGTACTTTGGAGGGCAAGCAAAGACCTCTATCATTTATTCCATGGCGAAGGTTTTCGGGGTTTTCACCCTCGTTTTGTTTGGCTTGAGAATTAATGGGGCAATATTTGGTTATCTGATAGCTCCTCTTATTGGATTAGTAGTGGGGAGGCATTACATGAATATTAAAAATCGAGGAGGTAACTTCAAGACAGAGAGGATTATAAGATTTGCGATTCCAGTTATTATATTCTCTGTAGCAGCTACACTACTTACGAGCATTGATATCTTTTCGGTTAAATCCATGTTGATGGATGATGCGGAGGTTGGTTTTTATAATGCCGCATCGGTACTGGCTAAACTGCCGTACTTTATATTAGGGGTTCTGGGTTCTACTCTGTTACCCTCAATATCTAGGTCAACATCGAGAGGAGATAGAAAACAGACACAAGTATATATAAGAAACTCTCTGAGGTATCTGTTGATCATTCTAATTCCCGTGATCCTTTTGATAAGTGCTACTTCCAAGGAATTGATCAGCCTGTTATATTCAAGTGTATATATACCAGGAGCCTCTGCTCTAAGTATCTTGATATTTGGGCAGGGGTTTTTGACAATATTCATGATTATAGCAACGATTATAACCGCAAGCGGTAAACCACAGATATCTATGGGGATAGTATTATTGCTCGTTCCAATAGATTTGATTCTGAACATAATCTTGATTCCCATGTATCGATTAGAGGGAGCGGCGATGGCAACAACGATATCGATTTTTATTGGTTTGGTTATTGCGGGAGGTTATGTACTTAAGAGGTTCGGTGTATTGATGGAGTTTATCTCTTTTATTAAGATAAGCCTTGCTTCAATAATCATATACCTTATCGTCTTGAATATCTCGATCTCAGACTTTCTTTTACCTATAGGATACATGGTATTAACTGGAATTTATCTCCTAATTCTAATCCTGCTGAAGGAGATCAATAAAGAGGATATTAAAACGATTAAAAAAATGATACCAGAAAGATACCAAGAATTACTTCCGGGTTTTTAATTGATTGTAATTATGTGTTATTTTTATAGTGGTTGTCCTGTCAAAGGAATCCTATGTTTTAACGGTATTTAATATATCCCGATTCTCGGTGTAAGGAAGGTAAAGGAGAAAGAAATTCCACATATTCCCATATGAAGGATTGATATAAATGATCTAAAAAGATTAATAATAAAGAGATATGAAACTTGATAAAATACTGATAATGGTTATAGTAATTGTAACACTGCTTTCCTCTGTTAAAGCCTACGATACACCCTTTCTAAGGGGTAGCCATATTATATATCTTAAAAATCTTTATGGTGGGGATTTTGAAATAAAAATAACAAAAAAGGATTTTAATATGTATGAGGGAGCTGATTTTTTGAACATAACCTTAGTTTATCCAAATGGCGAAATAATTAGAGACTCTATTGAAGATGATGGTATAGCGATAAAGGGAAAAAGAGGCAAGCTTCAGGTAAAAAAATCAAGGTTAAAGGTTTTAAAGGAGTTTATGTACTAAAGTTTGACCCCTTAAGTAATGGAGATGACTTTAAATATAAAGTAGAATGCCCTTTTAAGAAGATAATGCTAAGTGGGAATAAGATTTTTTTAGTTGAAGGTACAAAAATGTATTTCTATGTTGGAAATATAGAGGAATTTAACATATCTTATTTAAATTCGTGGAATGAACAGAAACTGAAGCTATATTCTGGCAATGGGTTTTTCAGAGAAATAAAGCTTGTGAAAACGAAAAATTGGATAAAGGTGAATGCAAGTGTTCCAGAGAATAAGAGGGATGAAATATGGAGATTCGAAACTAC
The DNA here is from genome assembly GCA_964592095.1 of uncultured archaeon. GTDB lineage: Archaea > Altiarchaeota > Altiarchaeia > IMC4 > QMZM01 > EX4484-2. Next base: position 26,348 of record CAZQER010000011.1, on the reverse strand, counting down.
AGGATGGGTGATGTTGAGGTTTGAGGGTATAAACAATTTTTTCTCTCTCCATGAAGACGGGATGTTTGAGTTGCTAGGATATCATAGTATAATAAGCTCTCTAGTTATACTTCTCAGCATCATTGCATGCGTGCTCGCATTGATAAGAAAATATAATATTCTAGCTGCTATTTTAATCATTCTTATACTGATAATGCCCATAGGTGTTAATGTTGCGGTGGTAGAATATAAGATACCAGAAATAAATATAGAAAATATGAACATTAGGATTTTAAAAATCCCAGAAGTCAACAAAAGATTCCTGAACTATGATGTAATCATAATTCCAGCAAGCAAGTTAGACAAGGTAAATAAGTTAGGGGGTAACTTCGCTATAGTTCCTGACGATATGGTTGGAGATAAATTCTTTTATAAATATATTTTTGAATCTATAAAGAAGAATAAAATACTATTTCCAAACTACATACCAACTATTCTACTAATACTCACAATACTGATACTCTCAATCCCAGGGGTGAAAAATGAGGAAAATTGTGAATAAAGCTGTTGGAGTAATACACAATCTATTTGCTAACATGCTACTACTTTATTTAATTTTCCTTCTAATAGAAACCTTGTGGAAAGGTAGTGTTTCATCACGGATAAATCTCAATTACTTTCTTATAATTGTAATAGTTATGGGTATAATAACGGTTCTAACGCAGAGAGAGGAAAGGAAGGAGAAAAAGGAAAAAATAGAGATAACAAAGAAGGATTATATAATGGTTTCAGCATTCTCTATACTTGGGGCAGTGATCGTTTGGTATAAAATTAAGGATATAGGAAAAATTGCCTATGTAGTCTCAATAATTGCCGGCGTGCTTATATTTCTCTTATCGATCATAATAATGGAAGGTGAAGAAAATGAGTATCTTGGAAATGTTAAGAATAATAATAGGTAGTATATTTGTTCTTTTTCTACCGGGTTATGTGTGGAGCTATGTATTATTCAAAAAAGACGAGATGGATATTATAGAAAGACTTGCACTTAGTTTTGGGTTAAGCATTGCTTTAGTACCCTTAACAGTTTTTTGGGTAAACTATCTGCTTAAAATCAAGATAAATCTAACAAATGTTACTTTGATAATAGTTTTTCTCATAGCAACTGCAATATTTGTAAATGGACTTGCCAAAAGGTTCGATATGAGAAGATTGTAGATAAAAACTATAACAGGGGAATTTATTTAATGATGGTTTTTGAGGCATCTATTGACTCTTTTACAGTTTCTATATTCAAATTCCTTTTTGTCAAACATTCTCAACAGATTAAGGATTGATGGGACCGCCGAGATTTGAACTCAGGTCACCGGCTCCCAAAGCCGGAAGGATAACCAAGCTACCCCACGGTCCCTACATATCGTATAAAAATTGAGAATATATTCTTAAATATATTGGCTATAGATTCAAATTTTTGAGTTCCTGCCCTGGTGTTAGAACATCTATACATTTTGATGCCCTTTCTATTTGTTGTTTATCTAAACTGATTAATTTTACATTAAAAATAAATGCTGTAGATACATAAATTGCATCACAACCTCTCAGTCTATATTCAGCGGCAAATTTAGAGGCTAAATTAGATAATTCTCTATCAATTGGAATAAAAACGAAATTTGGCAATTCTTGAAGTTCATCAACAAAATTTATAGCCAAATCAATGTTGTTGGTTCCCCTCACTATAGCAGATGCAATTTCTGGTCCAAGAATTTCAGGAACAACAACTAAGACATTTTGCTCTCTGATGATCTCCATCAATCTTTTACTATATTCATGAAACTGCTCTCTTTCAATTTCAGAATTTATTAGAACACTTGCATCAATACAATACATAGTTATCTCCTAAATTCTGAGATTAATTTCCAACTAGGTTTTTTACTTTTCCAACTTTTACTGATTTTTTTACCCAGGGCGTTTAATTTATCCCATGCATTGGGATCTTTTTTTTCAATTTTTGCGCCCAAAATCCTTCGCATAACCAAAATCTCTGTTTCTAAGGTTTTCACTCTGTTTTCAATTATGTTTTTCGTTTTTCGCATTTCAACCACACAGAATATTGAGAATATATTCTTAAATATATCGTCTATAGATTATCTAAATTATCTATAACATTGAGTAACTTTCTATTTTCATTGGATGTACCAACTGTAATCCGAATGTAATCCCCATCAAACCCAGAGATTTTTCCAATCCTTCTTACTATTATTCGGTTTTCATACAGTCTGCTAAAAAAATCTTCAGATTTCATCGGTGATGAGTCTATTAATATAAAATTTGCATAGGATTTAAATGCTCTAAATTTTTCCGATAATTTTTTATACAGGATATCTCTGTCCTTTATTATACTATTAACATTCCTTTTCATAAATTTGATATCCGATAATGCAGCTATTGCTGCTACTTGTGCAATAGAACTAACATTAAATGGTTGTTTTACCTTCATGAGAAGGTCTATTATCTCTGAATCTGCTATACCATAACCTATCCTCAAACCTCCCAGTGCAAATGCCTTGGAGAATGTCCTTAAAATGATGAGATTTTTATAATCATCTAGTAGAGAGCAAGATGTCCTACCATAGAACTCAAAGTACGCCTCATCAACTATGGTTATCTTTCCAAGTTCTAGAATATCCTCTATATCATCCAACGATATTATAGAGCCTGTTGGATTATTTGGCGAACACAGAAATATTATATTCGCATTGCTGGCATTATTGATGAAGGATTCCTTTGGAAAGGAGAAGTCATCATTTAGATTTACATAGAAATATTTTTCACCAAGTATCTGCGAACATATTTTATATTCTATAAATGTGGGATTAAAAAAAATAACGGGCGATTTGAATACCTTCAGGATTATATCTATCAACTCATCAGAGCCACTGCCCACAATTATATTTTCCTTTTTCACATTACAGTATTCTGCTATTGCCTCTTTAACCTCCATATCCTTATGTGGATAAACATTAATCGATTTTATATATTTTTTTATAGTTTCTGCCACTTTTGGCGATGGTCCATAATTGTTTTCATTTGATGCCAGTTTTATATAATCCTTCTTCATCTCACCGGGTATATATGGCTCGATTCTATAGACCCATTCCTTAACAAATCTATCTACCTCAAACGCCATTTTAATTTTATACTCAAATATAAAAATAAAAGAATAAGTAACTATATGTTAGAGGATATATTAATTCCTTTAATTGTGATTTGTCTAACAGAACTGGGCGATAAAACTCAACTCTCGGTTTTACTTTTATCTTCAAAAACAAAAAAACAAAATCATCTGGATTTATTATTTGGCATAATGTTGGCTTTTTTAGTAGTTGATGGAATTGCAATTTTGCTTGGAGAATGGATTAAATATTTAGCAACTACAAACTTAATAAATATATTATCCGGCATCGTTTTCGTAATTTTCGGAATCCTTATTCTGAGAGGTAAAAAAGAAGAAAGTAAAATTAAGAATTTTAATTTTAAAAACCCATTCTATTCAGGATTTGTTCTAATTTTTTTGTCAGAATGGGGAGATAAAACACAAATTGTTTCAGGATTATTTGCAACCAAATACAATGGTTTAATGGTTCTAATCGGAGTAATGGTGGCATTGTGTTTAGTATCTGTAATGTCAATTTATCTGGGCAGATTTGTTTCAGATAAAATAGAGGAGAAGACAATGGTAAAGATTGCTGGAATTCTTTTTATACTAATTGGCGTATCCTTCATTTTTTCGTATATGAATCCAATATTCCTTATGTGAAAATATCATGAAAGCAAAGAGCAGTGTAAAGGGGAGGATTACAGAAAGGAGAATCGATTATACAGTTATTGATAAAATGTATTCTGAGGGTGCCCTCTATGCAAAATTTGGGGAGTATTTTAGAAGGTCTCATGGTTATAAGATGTTTAAGGTTCCAGTGAATACAGGATTCACATGTCCAAATTGGGATGGAAGATTAAGTAACAGAGGTTGCATTTATTGTCCTTCATTTGCCAGACAATTTTCCCACGAGAGTCTGAGAAGGGTTATGAACAGCGATTTAAGGAAACAACTATATGAGCAGATAGAATATCATAAGGAAACCGGTGCCGGAGAAAAATTTCTGGTCTATGCCGCATTTGGAACAAACACATACAAGAGAATTTCAGAATTGAGAGATATATATGATATCCTCTTGGAACACCCAGATACAATTGGTCTATCCATAGGAACAAGACCCGATTGCCTTCCGGATGAGGTATTGGATTTGTTGGCAGAATATGTGAATGAGGGTTATGAAATCTGGTTGGAGATAGGTCAACAGTCTTTTCATTATCATACATGTGAGTTAACAAATAGGCAACATGGCATTTCAGAGATTCTAAGTGTTATCAAAAAGGCACACGATAGAGGTATTCTGATCAACATTTTTATCATTCTTGGTCTGCCTTATGAAACCCCATCTGAAATGATAGAGACGGCAAAAATAATTTCAGTCATTAAGGCGGATTCAATAAAGATATATCCTCTATTGGTAATGGAAAATACGAAATTATCAGAATACTATAAAATAGGCAAATACAGACCATTAAGCAGGATTGAATATATTGGTCTTGTAGCAGACTTTCTTGAGCATCTTGATCCATATATCCTGATTCAGAGAATTTCTAAGGATGCCGGTGTGGAAAAGAAGAACGCCCCCGAATGGAACACCCATAGATTTCTTGTAGGTCCGGAGGTAGAAAAGGCACTTGCAATAAGAGGAACAAAACAGGGTTCTAAATATAAGATAGGTTTAGATATAGATGAATTAATACCATTGAATTCAGTTAAATCCAATAAAATTTATCCTTGCCCTTAATCTTCAAGAATTCATTTACCCGTATGACTCTCATCGGCTTTCTCTTTACAATTGCCTTTTTGTTGGCAACCCTAAATACAAGGTTATCTGAAATTCTTTCTGCAGTTTTTTTATCCCTGCTTAGGGCAATTAAAACCCCGTTTCTATTTACAGTAGCAGTAATAGCACCTAAACTCAACGCCTTTTTTATCAATTCCTTATCATAAAGTAACCCATTAAGTTTCATTGCCGTATATAGATTCCCCTTTAATGCCTCCGTAAATATAACCTCAGCCTCATTTTTAAATAACAATTCTGGTTTGAATTCATGTTTATTCATTCTTATTCTTTTCGGAATAATCAGTGATACATAGAGTGATTCCATCTCACCCCTTCTTAATATCTCTTTTTTTATATTATCTGCAGCTATAAAACCTCCAAAATAACTTGCAAAAAGTCTATCAAATCTGACATCATCATCAGAAATTTTTCTAATCAGATCAAAGATGTTCACAAGTTTACCACTCGCCTCCATAATTTGTTCCTTCATGTATTTATCAATCTTTAACTCCAGTATCGATCCGTTTTTTGATGAAATTGCCCCAGAAATGCCAAGGATTATTGCAGAAATAACAGCCTCTTTAAATCCAAGACCCGAATTTTCCGGAATTTTGGTTTTTATATCAATAATACACCCTTCTCCGTATCCAAAATAATCCAATGTTTTTTTTACAATATCCTTAAATTTATGGAAGGATTTATCAGAGAATATAATCTCTCTATCATTAACAAGTTTAACTGCGATATCAACACTGAGATCTATGGCAAAAACCGCCGATTTTCCATCAAACGAATTGGCTATTTCTACAGTAGAATATGAAAACGCCTCAGATATCATTATATAATATATCAGCCATTACATCCTATTATATCAACTTATCTGGTGAGATATAATCCCCATATGTCTTCCTGGCTTCCTCTAATCTCTCTCTCTGTTCTTCAAGTACTTTAAATAATATTTTAGGAGCATCAGAAATCTTTGTTTCATATATATGCATAATCCTTTCTATCTTTGATAGGTTTTCTGGAACCCTTATTGTAAATTGCTTTATATAATCCTCTTTCGAATAATTCTTATTTAATATATCCATAAACAATCTTTTGAGATCATCATAGATTGGTATTCTACCTGTTGGTGTTTCTATTGCCTCAACATCTCTATGAGACCTAAGTTCCATCCATTTCAACCATATCCTTTTATCCAATTTATCATTAAGGAAGTTTCCATTCTTATCCCTCAGAAAGTAATTTACAGAGAATATATTCGGCGGATGTTTTAGATCCCTACCAAAATTTAGATTGTTCTTTATGTATTCCTCTATCGGTATTGAAATAAAATCAATATTTGACATGGGATTAAATATTCGGATACCCTCTTCACCAAGGGTGGCTGCCGTTGTTTCTGACTCTAATGATGCACCCATTGTTATAATCCCATGTTCCCAATTGAATGATTCTTCAACAGGAACAGAAGTATTGGAGTCCCTACCACCATATATAATCCCATAAATAACAACACCATTTGGATTATCAACATTGTCATCCCTGTTCCTAAGAAGTTCCATATTGAAGGTAAAGCGTGCATTCTTGTGAGACGGTGGTATTTCCTTACCATCTTTGTCTTTTTTTCCTCTAAACCACTCTCCAGAATGATTAAATCCCCTCTCTGGAATATCCCCATCTTTCCCATTCCAGTATGCCTTATTATCCTCAGTAATTAGTACATTAGAAAATATAATCTCACCAGGTCTATGGAGCGTTTCCCAGAGTATCGGTTCCTCTTTGGAATTTATATCTTGAATTATCCCAAATATACCTCTTTCGGGATTGACTGCATAAACCCTTCCATTCTTTTTCCTTAGATATGCTATATCATCACCTATTATTGTTTCCCCATCCATCATTGATGTAGATGTCTTTCCACATGCAGATGGAAATGCACCAGTAAAATATGTCTTTCTACTGTTTGGACCATTAATACCCACTATAAACATATGTTCTGCCAACCACCCTTCCTTAGAGGCAAGATTTATTGCCAGACGCAGTGCCAGTTTTTTGAGACCTATTGTATTACCTCCATATTCTGTGTTTACGGAGTATGTGATATTGTCATATGTATCAATATATATTCTCCTCTTACTGAGGTCAAGTTTACCTCTACTATGCACAAATCTAAAGAAACGCCCAGAATTTCCAATTTTTTTGAATTCCTCATATCCGGGTCTGTACAGTAAATCTTCGCTGTGTGCTACATAACTTGAATCAGTAATCTGTACAGCAGGTATAGAAAATTCAGAATTTTTGGGACCCAGAATAAAGAATAAAATATACATTGTATGACCCTTCATGGAATCTTTTAGAAGACTCCTGATTTCTTTTAGACCTTCATTCTTATCCATAGAATCTATAAAATGACCCAGGTCAATACCCTCCGGTACTAGAAATTTTGTATGTTCTTTATCTCTTGCTTGGTCATAATAGTTATCAAAATGTACAGTATGACCCTCAATAGCAAGTTTTCTTTCCTCCCCGGTTCTTATTGCCTCTTCTCTAATATACTTAGCGTCTTCCTCGGAATCGGTGCGTATAAAAATCCTATCCGGATTACATAGGTCTATGTACTCTGCAATAAATTGATGAAGTTTTTTATTATCTATCTCCATAATCTTCCTGTAATTTTCTTCATCCAATCTTTCATTTAGTAGAGTCATATTTGCCTTCTATATAAAATAATCACTAAAAAAGCCACTATAATAATGAGAATTAGAATATAAAAGATGGTATATGTATTGGTGTGGGTATTACTGTTATATACTCTTGGAGAAACGATAGTAGATGAGGTATTTGCATTTTTCGGCGTAGTCGCAGTTGTAGATGTCGTAGGCGTTGTAATTGTTGTAGTGGTAATGGTTGTAGATGTTGTAGTGGTAATGGTTGTAGATGTTGTTGTAGTGGTCATTGAGGTTGTAGTTGTCGGGATAGAAACAGTAAATTTTAACCTATCATTACTACCACCAAAGTTTGCCTCTGCGATATATATTCCCCCCTCATCTGGTTTAAAATAGAAATATTTATCTATACTACCAGTAAGTGGTGTGCCGCCACATGCAGGACAGGAAGAATACTCAAGGAATGTTTTAACCCATCTGTATTTTTTTGGTTCAATCTCCTTTTCAATTAAAAACACACCCCCTATCCTCTCATTATTTATAACCCTTAAATGAAATCTTATTCCATCACCAAGCGTTAGATTGGTCTTATCTGCATCTATGTATACTTCTGTTCCAACAACAATCTCCAATGCCAATGAAATGATTATAAGTATTATCAAAATATTCTTTCTTTTCATGATATCTCATTCATCAGGTTTTGAATTCCTTGAAATTTTAAAATAATGGGAAGTGAAGTATATATAGTGAAAAACTTATCACGAGAGGAGAGTTCCATCTGAGTCTTGTTTTTCTCAAAAAATGTGCCCAACTTAATAAATCTCCATGGGATAATAACATAATGGTGTATAAAATGTCCTGTCTAACCTTTTATGGTGGAGTTAATGAGATAGGCGGTAACAAAATTTTATTGGAGGACCAAGACAGAAAGATATTTCTTGATTTTGGTATGAGTTTTTCTTTAACTAATAAATACTTTGATGAGTTCATGCAACCAAGGAAGTGCAACGGCATCTTTGATTTGATTGAATTTGATTTACTGCCAGATTTAAAGGGTCTTTATAGATGCGATTATATGAGGCATTGTAGATGTAAGCCAGAAGAAAAACCGAATTTTGATGCAATACTTTTAACTCATGCACATATGGACCATTCTGCATACATACATTATATCAGAGATGATATACCAATCTATTGCACTCAAGCATCTAAAGATATAATGCAGGCTCTTGATGAAACGAGTTCTACTGGAACAACAGAATTAATCTGGCTTAGAGAATCATTTAAGATGTATATAAACAAAAAGGGCGAATATTCTCGCCTACAGGGAGAAAAAACAAAGGTAGAGAGAAAATATGAACTCATTGATGAAAAAACATTCGGCGTTGGAGACACTAAGATAGATGCACTACCAGTAAGCCATTCACTTGAGGGGGCAACAGCATATATACTACACACAGAAAATGGAACTGTCGTCTATACTGGAGATTTTAGATTCCATGGATATAAAGGAAATCTAACAAGAAAATTTATAAAGAAGGCTGCAGATACAGAACCAGTTGCTTTAATAACCGAGGGTACGAGGGTAGATTCGGGAGATGGACTTACTGAGAATGATGTAAAGGAAGGGGTAATGGAGAGGGTGGAGAGAACAAAAAATCTTGTTGTTGTAAACTTTCCAATAAGAGATACCGATAGAATGATATCGTTCTATGAGGTTGCTAAGAATACTAACAGATCCCTTGTTATAAATCTTAAGCAGGCACATCTCCTTCATCTCTTTGAGAAATCGGGCATTTCTACACCAAGGATTGATGATGAACACATCAGAATTTATGTTCCCAGAAAGGGATGGGGTGTTTTTGGAGATGATAGATTTCCAAGGAGAATTCAATATCAGGATTATGACAAATGGGAACGTGAATTTTTAGAACACCCAAACATAGTAACTGCGGATGAAATTAAAAAAGAGCAAGAATCGTTTATATTCAGATGTGATTTCTTTGAACTGAAAGAGTTGATAGATATAAGACCCAAGGATGGTAGTACATATATAAGAAGTGTTTGTGAGCCGTTTGACATTGAAATGGAATTGGACCTGGAGAAGGTGAAGAACTGGCTTAAGCACTTTGGGCTTTTCCCATATCATCAGATACATGCTTCAGGTCATCTAAACCGTGATGAACTCTATTATGTTATAGGTGAGATAAATCCCGATAATATATATCCCATTCATACAGAACATCCCAAAATGTTTAGAGAGATAGTTAATGAGATTGATAGAGATATAAATGTTAATATTGTTGAGAAAGGTATAAAATACAGGATTGGAAATTGAAAAATTAATGATAATGATTATGGATTGTGATTATGAATTGGCAGAATATTTTCATTTTTCATTATTTTATCAACAGATTTAAATAAATCATTTAGTGTGCCAGAGTTATCTATTATATACTCTGCCTCTGTTTTGATTTTACCTATATATCTCTCCGTTTCGCATTCTTCTGCTTTCATGAATTCCCCATATGTAATCTCCGATTCTCCTTTTTCACCCCTCTTTCTAACCCTTTCATATCTAAGTTTAGATGGAGCATCTATAAAAATTAAAATGTTTCTTTTGAACTTTCTGAGCATTTTTACTTCATTTCTGTATCTGATACCATCAATTGCTATTGTTTTAGCATTTATCGATTTTAAATCCCTCTCAAATGCATTTACAATAACATCCTCACCGAATTCTCTCCTTAATAATGCACCGAGTTTTTGTAGATTGTTTCTGTTATTGGGCATATATAACCTATCCAGTATATCCATCAAAATTTGAGAAAATCTCTTTGATTCTGCATTGTATTTTTCATTAAGATAATTAGCAACAACAGTCTTCCCAGAACCTATTCTCCCAACAAGACCAATAACCAATTTCATTCTCTTTGTTACCCTTCAATAACCTTCACAACAATATTCCTACTTCTTGGTCCATCTAATTCCACAAGGAACACCCTCTGCCATGTTCCAAGTTCAAGTTTACCATTATTTACGGGTAATGTCACATGTTGACCCAAAATAAGAGAACGCAAATGAGAATCTGCATTGTTATCTATTCTATTGTGCTCATAATCTCCTTCAGGTATAAGCATTTTCAAAATCTTTTCCATATCAGAGATCAATCCCCTCTCGTTTTCATTTATTGCCAATCCCGTTGTGGTATGTTTTGTAAAGATAACTGCAATACCCTCCCCGATGTTGGAATTTGATACAATCCGTTCTATATCCTGAGTTATATCAAAAAATTCAATTCTCTTCCGTGTTTTTATTTGAATAACATTATAGTTGTACATCTTATCCATACACCTCAGTCATCAAATCCAGAATCATCAAATCTATATAGTTTTATAGATGGTTTACTTAAATCCAAAATCCCAAATCTTCCATCTGAAATTGAACCTACATTATATATCCTGGTCTTTCCTATAATATCTTCGTTACCTCCCGCTTCATGGATATGAGAACATACAGCAAATGATGGTTGAAATTCCTCTATTATCCTTCTTATACCACTATTTCCCGCATGTATACCATTTCTGGTTAAATCACATTTGGTATTGATAGGGGGCTGATGAAGTATTAAAACCACATCATCTGTTTTTACTCTTTTCATTAAATCTTTTAAATTATTATAGAATATTTCGTCATTGAGTTCAAAAGGGGTGTTAAATGGTGTTTTTGTTGCACCACCAAAACCAATAAATGATACACCATGAATCTCTTTTACTTTTGCATGTAGATTGATACCTATCTTATCAAATTCTCTTATAATATCCTCGGAGTCACAATTACCGGGAATTGCCATCAAATTGAATTTCTTATTTAATAAATTAAGGATTTTTTTCCCCCATTTCAAATTCATCTCTTTATCTCTGAAATCACCATATGCTGGAAAATCACCAAGCAAGACGATATCATCTATCCCATTCTTATTAGCATATTCAATAGATTTGTCTACCATTTCTAAATCTCCATGAATATCTGCAAGAATCATAATTTCATGCATTTCTTATCCTCTCAGCAATCTTATCCATCTCTTCATTGGAGAATGGGTTTTTTATATTTTCTTGCACATAACTGAATAGATCAACAAACATGTCAAATACATTCCTCTCATTTCTTATTTTTGGGATTATAAATATGTGAACATGGGGTATCCTCATACCCCTTGCAAAAAGATCAATGTATTCAACATCATACGCCCTTTTTATCTTTTGACATATCCTATTCACTGCTATGAAAACCTTGGATGTAAGTTCCTCATCCATCTCATGAAACCATACAACATGCTTTTTGGGAATAACAAGTACATGTCCCTTTGAGAATGGATTTATATCCAGTATTCCTATAACATCATCATCTTCATAAACCTTTCTGCATGGCAACTCTCCATTAATAATCCTACAAAAGATACATTTATTGTTATCTCTATCATCCATTGTGGAGTTTTATTTCTTGAATAATTGTAACAATATTTAAAAATATAGGGATTATATCATTATTATAAAATTTAAAAAATTTAAAAATATTATGAATATATATTAAATTCAATTGTAATAAGCCTCGGTAGCTCAGTTGGTAGAGCGCTCGGCTGTTAACCGAGTGGTCACAGGTTCAAGTCCTGTCCGAGGCGAAAAGAATAGTATTTTAAGGGTTTGTGGTTAAGTGTATTTTAATATGTCAAATCTTATCAGGTTTATAAGGAGAAGATGGTATCTTAGGGTTTCAATTATGATTTTCATGAATATTTTTTTGTTTATTTTTGTTTCATTTCCAAATCCTGTTCTATTTATTGAGCAGTTGCACAGACAGTCTATTGGTATTGATTCCATGATTACTACGGATAATCCAATATTTGTCAAATTTGCAGAGGAGGCATACAAGTATAATAAAAAAAATCCAGAGATGTACATCTACAAAACTATAAAGGAGAAAAGGGATTGTGAGATATATGGAAATATAGAGTATTGGGCATATCCGCACGAGACGATTGAAAGGGGTGCCGGAGATTGTGAAGACCTATCAATACTGACAAGTGCACTATATAAATATATAAAGGAGAAGCATGGTAGAGCATATGAAGAAAAGATTATAAGACAACCCCTCCATTTCTATGTTCTGAAGAACGATACGATCAGAAACAGAACAGAGATTTATGGATGGAAAATGCCAGAAAAGGAATTTAAAAGATATCTATCACCAGTTGGAAGGTTAACAGCATACATCAATGAATTACCACCGTGGAGGTGGTTTATATACTTGTCTTTAACAATTTTAATGAATTATATTTATTATATAAAAATATATTCCATTGGTGAAAATGGATAAGATAGAAAAGGAAAATTACAATATGGCAGGAGAGATTGCGAAGGATGTTAGAGAATGGAGCAAGAGGCTTATAGTTGAGGGAATGAAGATAGTGGAGATAGCAAATAACATAGAGAAAAGGATTGAGGAATTGGGCGGTAAGATTGCATTTCCAGTCAATATATGTATAAATGATATAACTGCTCACTATACCCCAAAATTTAATGATAATACAGCTATTAGTAAAAATGATATTGTAAGTGTTGATTTGGGGGTTCATATTGATGGATATATTGCCGATACAGCATATACAATAGACTTATCCAATAAATATAAAGATTTGTTGAATGTAAATCGTGAGGCATTGGAGAGGGTAACAGAGATAATAAAACCTGAAATGTCTGTTGCAGAAATAGGTAGAGAAGTACAAAAGATAATCAATGACGCAGGTTATAAGCCAATTGAGAATCTTACTGGACATGAGATTAAAAGATATGATTTACATGCAGGTATATCAATTCCAAGTATTAATGTTCCATACAATTGGAAGATAAGGAAGGATATGGTTTTAGCAATTGAGCCTTTTGCAACAGATGGTTACGGGAGAGTTATTGAATCGGTGCATTCAGAGATATTCTCTTTTGAGAACTATAAGCCTGTTAGAATGAGGGAGGGAAGGATTCTGCTAAATGAAATAGAGAAAAGAAAAAAGCTGCCATTTGCAAAGAGATGGTATGTAAATAAAATAAATCCCCTGAGGTTGGAACTTGTGCTTAGAGAATTACTCTCGGTAAACGCAATAAAGAAATACCCCGTACTGCATGAAAAAGATGGAGGAATGGTTAGCCAATTTGAGCATACTCTTATTATAACAGGAAATGGATGTAATGTTATTACTTAGTAGTTATATTCTTCATATCAAGGAGTACCATTTTTAGATTTCTTAACTCCTCCCCAAATCCACTCCAATTCCCATCCTTTATATTGGATTCGGCATTGTTATAATGTTCTAATGCAATATCTATCAGTTCTATTATCGTCTTGTTTTCATTTTTTATCCCTCTTGGCATTTCCTCAGCAACTTCCTCAATATCAATACTAAATAGTTTAGAAAATGCATGCTTTAAATCTCTCTCCATTATCACCCTTGATTTATAAAATACGATAACCCTTTTTAGTTCCGGCATTGTTGCCTTTTCTGCTTTTATATATAGTGGTTCAACATAAAGCAATGTATTACCTAAGGGGATTACCAAAAGATTTCCACGGATTACATCCGAGCCTCTCTGACTCCAGAGTGTTAATTGCTGTGAAATTTTATCATCTTGATCTATCCTTGCCTCTATCTGCATCGGCCCAAAGATCAATTTATCCTTTGGAAACTTATAAATAATCAATTCCCCGTAATCTTCATCACATTTTGCAGCCATCCATGCAATCATATTGTCTTTATTTTTGGGCGTGAGAGGTATCATCAAAATGAATTCCAAATCCTTTTTTTCTGGTAATTTGGTGATGATATAATAAGGAATCATTCTTACCTTATTACTCTGACCGTAAACCTCATTTGGTACAACCCACTTATCCTCTTTATTGTAGAATACTGTTGGGTCAGTCATATGATAGATACCATAAACATCCACCTGTATCCTAAATAAGTCCTCTGGGTATCTAATATGTTTTTTAAGAGAAGATGGCATCTCATCAAATCTATGAAACAAATCTGGAAATATATTCATATATGTTCTTATCAATGGGTCTTTTGAATCGATTACATAAAAATCTGTGTTACCGTTATAGGCATCTATAACAACCTTTACGGAGTTTCTGATATAATTCAAATCCATATCTTTATATGGTGTGGAATAGGGATATCTATCTGTATATGTATATGCATCCTGAATCCAATAGATTTTTCCATTAACGGTAACCACATACGGGTCTGAATCATAGATGAGAAATGGTGCTATTATCCAAACTCTCTCATGTATATTTCTATTGAGTAATATCCTACTCTCTGGAGTTATATATTCACTCAAAATTATATTTACATCACCAAAGCGAACAGCCATAACCAATTTCTTGATAAACGAATCCAATAATATACCTCCCGTTCCATTATAGATTGTGAATTTATTCTCATCACCCTTCGGGTAATCAAACTCCTTTATTGTTGTTTTAACAATTACAAAATCATCTGTTTTCTCCCCATAATAAATCTCTGGTCTCTCTATTCTAAACTCATCTATTGTTGATATTGGAGGTATATCCTTGATGAAGAATTCTGGTAGACCACTCTCAGTAAATGTATTCACAGGACTCATACAGAGTCCATAACCGTGTGTGTATAATAAATGTTTATTAACCCATGTTCTTGCTTCTGAACCCAATTGCTCATAATTTATCTCTCTTGCCGAGAGCATTACTTGAATATATTTAGAGTATCTATTATCTGATATATATAAAGTATTATTAGTAGTATTTAATGCGTATCTATCAATATCTACATCATTGAAATCATAATAACTTCTTATTTCCTGCATCTGTTTGTATGTCTGTTTCAGAGGCCTCCAATCCCAGAGTCTTATATTATTTGTTATATCTTCATTTTTTAGTACATAATCAATTGATACATTCTCACTTGGCGTAATTGCAAAATCTTTGATATTATCCAAATTATATGCATGTCTAGTATATTCAATATTATTTTTTATATATTCTCTTTCAAGTGCAATCTCATTTGGTAATACCTTATATTGCTGTATTATTGCCGGATATACTGTAGTTCCCAACAAAAGGGTTAAAAGATAAACTATCACTACAGCCATTAATAAACCCCATATGCTGACCTTTTTCTTTAATTTGAGTACAGATGCTATAAAAAACATTATTGCTATACCTATGGAAAGAAAAACAAGAACTGAAATTACGGGTAAATATGCATTTATATCCGTATAACCCGCACCAAAAATAATCCCCGTTTCAGAATAAAGTATAGTGTATCTATCCAAGGAGTGCTTCCATCCAAGCAATAAAAACAGAAATCCAATCAGGATGTAAAGATGAATCTTCACCTTTTCATTTATATCAAAAAAATTTGTCTGTAATTGATATCTTGGGGCATATACATCAAATTCGTACTCCGTCTCCGTCTTTATAAGTGTGATATCTCTGTTTTTTATATAAACCAAGATTACTGAGATTATCGATAAAATTAATATAGTAAATAGAAAATTCTGAACAAGCCTGTAGAATGGCAATGTAAATATATAAAATGCAATATCCTTATTGAATATTGGATCATTTATACCAAACTGAACCTGATTTAGATATTTGAGAGCAATATCCCAACTATTTGCATATAAAAAGCCAAGTACTATTGATAGAATCCCAACACCAATCCATTTTTTCTGTTTATATGTTTTTGTTCTATCTGCGATATATAAATTAATTGATACTATAAAAAACGATATTAATACTGCAATCAAGAATATGCCAATTTCTGCAGATATAATCTTTATGAATACTGATTCATACCCAATGGATTTAAACCATAGAAAATCCGAATATAAAATTGCAATCTCTGGGATGAGAATTAAAACTGTTATAACAAACATAATAAATACAGTACTATCCAATTTTACCATATAATTTATTGAAATCTAATTGATATAAAAGAAAAACTATCTGTTTATTTTGTATCTCAGAATTGCTCCTATCCCACCTAAGGATGATAACTGCTTACCTGCCTCATTTTTATGATTTACTATATGTATTCTACCCTTAACAGACCTTACATATTTCATCAACCTCTCTACCTTTTCTCTCTCCTTCTGAAAGAAATCATCACTTACCAATAGTATATCTATTGCCCCCATATCTGCAGCATTTTCAACATCCGAGAAGCCATAAATCCCAAAACCAGAATCCTTTCCTATCTCCTTCAATAATCTGTTAACCATCCTAAAATCCTTGGCAGCATTCATATCCTCGCTAATTTTCTTCATAATTGGCCTTTTCATTACCTCATTGATTCCCGTTCTACCATAGGAGTTAATATTCTCTAAATGTATAATCTTAATGAATTCGGAGTTTTTCTCCTTCAGGAAATCATAAAAATTATCTTTTTCAAAACCCGCACCTGCAAGTATAATTGTGGATACATTTTCCCTTTTAAATATGTTTGATATAGATAATTCTATTTCCCTATAAAATTCCATTTTCCTTTTAGATCTCTCTGTTCGGTAATACTTACCGCCAATATTCTTTGATAATTCAAGATATTCTATTCCAGACTCTCTTACAAGACCAAATGTTGCATTCCCTTCATCAATAACAACAATCAATATTTTGGGTCTTAGAGTTGCTTTTTCAGCATCATTTAGCCTCTCCAAATCCAAACTTGACCATCTATCCTTTATTATTTTCAGGGCATCTCCCTTTGAAATGTTAATTGTGTGATGTGATCCTATAGGTATTATATCCTCTGGACCATCCTCTATTGTTCCAGAGATTCTCAAAACATTAGATTCCAGTTTCAATTCAACCTTATCCACACAGACGGAAAGGGTTACAGTCTTCCTAACACCCTCCCTGCCCCTCTCTATATCATCCTTTGATTTTATTCTTCTCTCAGTCTTTGATTTAATCAAATCACCCCTCTTTATTATTCCACCCAGATACCACAAATCGTCAAGATTATCTACCCTTACCTTGATTGCATTATCCTTCATATTTTTCCATAATATCTTCATTACAAACACGCAAGGAATAAACCCTGCGCTTTCACCCCTTTGTTTTTGAAATTGGTATTTTGCATTTTTGCGTGTTTATATATTATATAATAATCCACACTTCAGTGCGGAGTTGTTTGATTGTAATTAATAAGGTAAATAATAATAAGATATAGAAACAAAATGATAATATCTGATGATATAGGCAGTTTCCCAATTCCAGAGCAAGAATCAAGAGAAGAGCTTTATGATATTGCAATTAAGATAGTTACAAAGAATGTTAGTTTTGATGAGAATTCAAGATTTAACAGAATTGTTGCAGACATTATGAAAAGGAAGATTTACTCGGGGATAAAAAGACCTACCTATCCTCAAATTCAGGATATGATATCTCAGTTTTTCTATTTTATTGAGAGATTAAGTGATGATGAAAATCCTTTGGTGGTGAGGGATGAGTTTGCAATAATTCCAGAATTAAATTCAATAGATGAGGTTGCGAGGGAATATTACAAGAAAAATAATAAGGCTTTAGAGTTAAGAGTTTGTGTTACTGGACCATTGGAGCTTTATCTGAAGAGGATTGGAACATTAATCCATTCAGACCTGTTATTCAATATTGCAAAGAGTGTTTCGAAATTTGTTTCCAATTCAATTCTTGATAGGGATTATATAAAAACCAGAGTTGTATCATTGGATGAACCGTCATTGGGTCTGAATACAAATCTAATATTTGAGAGGGACGATTTAATAGAAGCACTTGATATTGCTGTGAAACCTGCAAAGAAACTCGATGTCCAGATACACCTACACTCACTCATAGAATCAGATATAATTCTTCAAACGGAGAATATATCTATAATAGGTGTGGAGTCTGCTGAAAATCCATCTGCCCTAAATGAAATCTCAAGGAAGGAATTAGAGATTTATGATAAATTTCTTAGGGTAGGTATCTCAAGAACCAATATACTTTCACTTGCATCTGATTACTTAGATAAAACAGGTATTGATGTCTGGAAGGAAGGGAATTTTGATGAGATGCTCAATAAGATGGAAAATATCAAAATTATAGGTAAAAGACTCAATAAAGCGTATAGTATCTTTGGCAATAATATAAAATATGCAGGCCCCGATTGTGGTTTGGGTGCATGGCCATCACAGAATATTGCATTTAAGAATTTAAAGAATACGGCATCCGCTATAGACAGATTCAATTCAAATCTGAGAACCCAATTCAAACGCCTTTAGATTTTCATTTATTGCCCTTTTTACATTTTCCTTGATTGTTTCTTTTAGAGTGTCTCTATCTATTGGGAGATATCTACTTGCCGCACCCAACATTACGATATTCTGTGTCAGAACATTCCCCGCCTTATTTGCAAGTTCTAATGCGTTCAGAATAATGGAGTTTCTGTGCCTTTTTATTTCAGATATAATCTCATTGATATCTGGATAATTCTCTATTTCTATCGGGTTTCTGTTTACAATCATGATGGAGTTCTTATTTTTTCTATTTATATATCCCATATATCTTAATGCCTCCATGGGTTCAAATCCAATCAAAACATCTACCTTGCCCTTGGGAATCAATGGGCTATAGATATCAGAATTGCTTATTCTCACATGTGTTATAACACTGCCACCCCTCTGTGCCATTCCATGAGTCTCCGCCTTTTTAACATTAAATCCATCCTTCAGTGCCGCCTTTGATATTATATCCGATGTGAGAATTATTCCCTGACCACCAACACCCACAATCAATATATCTGATTTCATTTTTTCTTTATTGCACCAAAAGGACATATTTCGGCACATATACCACACCCTGTACATAAATATGAAATTACTGCAGTATTATTTTTACTATCAAAACCTATTGCGGGGCAACCGAGTTCAAGACATTTCTTACATGCCTTGCATCCATCTACAGTGTATTGTTTTCCTCTTTCAATACCCCTCAATATAACACATTCTCTTCTTGCAATTATCACCCTTACACCATCTTCTTTCAACCTTTTATTGATTACCTCCTTCATTTCATTTAATTTGTACGGGTCAACAACATCAACAGAATCCACACCACACGCTCTACATATCTCCTCAAGCGATATTCTGCTTGTTTTCTCACCCCTTGCATTTATACCAGAAACAGGTGTCGGTTGATGCCCCGTCATAGCAACCGTGTTGTTATCAAGAATGAGAACAAGTATGTTGGCTTTGTTATAAACAGAATTTAATAATGCTGTAATACCCGAATGCAGAAATGTTGATTCTCCAATGACAGCAACAACATTCTTTATTCCAGATTGAGACATACCAGCAGCCTTACCTATACTTGCACCCATACATAAACAGCTATCTAACGCTTCTAATGGTTTTTGAACACCCAAGGTATAACAACCTATATCTCCCATTATAACCCTTGGTCTATTCTGTTTCAATGCAAAAAGTGTTCCTCTATGTGGGCATCCAGCACACATTACTGGAAGCCTTATTGGTAATGATAACCTGCTTTTATATGTTTCCTTTACCCCATCCTTTCCAAGAACTCTAGCTATAATTTCAGGATTTATATCCAACTCCATCGGTATATCCCCACTTCTCTTTCCAATCACATTATTATGGATACATCTCACAACATCCTCTACAAAAGGCTCACCCTCCTCAACAACTATAACCTTCTCTTTTCCGTATAGGAATCTTTTTATCAATTTAACAGGCAACGGATAAGTACCTATCTTCAAAATAGAGAAGTCATTTTCATAGAATTCCATTGCATAATCGAACGCCAATCCACATGCTATAACACCTATTTTATCCTCTTTACCTATTATTCTGTTAAATCTTGAATTCTCTGAAATTTTTAGTAAATATTTCTGCTTTTCATTCAAAACCTTATGCCTTATCCTTGCATTGGATGGAATCATAACCCATTTTGACCTGTCAATCTCCAATTTTGTATTTCTTTGTTTTTCAATCTTATCCATGGTAACAGGAGAACTTGTATGCGAAACCCTTGTAAGTGTTCTTAGCATAACTGGAAGTTCTGTCTTTTCAGAGACAATAAATGCCTCCTTAGTCATCTCCTTTGCCTCTTCCGCATTGGAGGGTTCAAAGCAGAATATCTTTGCAAATTTACTATAAAATCGTGAATCCTGTTCATTTTGTGAGGAATACATACCCGGGTCATCTGCCGCTACTATCAAGAGACCACCATTAACTCCAGTATAGGATAAAGTCATCAATGGGTCTGTCGCTATATTAACACCAACATGTTTCATACAGCATATTGCTCTAACACCAGAATATGAGGCTCCTATTGCGGTTTCTAATGCAACCTTCTCATTAACACTCCATTCAACATGAACATCATTATTTGTATTCTTTGCAATATATTCTAAAATCTCAGTTGATGGAGTTCCGGGATATGCAGTAACTACCTTAATCCCAGATTCTATTGCACCCCTTGCAATTGCATCATTGCCTGAAAGTATGACTCTATTGGACATTCTATCTATATCTTACTATTTTATTTTAAATCCAAAAATTATATTACAAAAATGAAAATTGGGAATTTGGATATAGATAAATCACCAAGAATCTGCATCTCCATACCTATTGGTTTGAGTAATAAAATCAATGAGGATATAAAATATGCAGATTTGATAGAGGCAAGAATAGATTACTCCAAAAATAAAAATGTAGGGTTTATAAAAGAGGAATTGGAAAAATTATCAAAATATAACAAACCAATAATAATAACAAATAGAAAGAAATATGAAGGCGGGGCATTTGATGGTACAGATGAGGAAAGGATAGAGATTATGGAATCACTTATGAATTCTGCAGATTGTATTGATTGTATTGATATAGAACTTTCCACAGAGAGCAGAATTGCAGGCAGACTTATTCTCCATGCAAGGAGTATGGGAATTAAAACAATTATATCCCATCATGATTTTAATAGAACACCATCTGATGAGGATATAAGGAATATAATAAACAGAGAACTTGATTTTGGGGATATAGCAAAGATAGCATTTAAGATAAACGATGCTGAAGATATTTTGAGAATATATGGTATCTCATTGGAAATAAGTAATGATAGAAGTAAACCAATTATATCAATTCCCATGGGTCATCCAATTGCGAGAATAGCGGGAATTTTATTCAGGTCTCAAATACTCTATGCCGGAAATATAGCACCGGGTCAGTTATCAGCAAGGAATATAAGAGATATTCTTGATGTATGTAATATGTGAAAGATGAAAATATATGGTATCATTGGAAACCCCGTTGAACATTCAATCTCACCAGAGATGCATAACGCCGCATTTAGGGAATTGGAAATTAATGCGATTTATTGTAAATTCAGGGTTCTTAGAAATGAATTAAAAAACGCAGTAAACGGTATCAAGGCTTTAGGAATAAATGGATTTAATGTTACCATACCGTACAAAGAATCCATAATCCCGTATCTTGATTATTTAGATAAAAATGCTAAAATGATAGGGGCTGTAAATACAGTAAAACTCGAGGGTAACAAATTGAGGGGATATAATACAGATGGAAAGGGTGCCATAATCCCCTTAAAAAGAATTATGAGAATAAATGGCAAAAGGGCATTAATTTTAGGAGCGGGTGGTGCAGCGAGATCGATCTCTTTTGAACTACTTCACGAGAATATTGAATGCATATATATAGCAAATAGAACCATGAAAAGGGCAATTAGACTTTCAAATGACCTCAGGAAATATGGGTGCAATTCATATGTAATAAAACTTGATGATAATACATTAAGGAAGGTAATTGATGATGTCAATTTTGTAATAAACTGCACATCTGTTGGAATGTATCCAAATATTAATGAATCCTTACTTAGTTCAGATATGCTTCATTCAAAGTTGATAGTTGAGGATATAGTATATAATCCATTAAAGACAAGACTCCTTCAGAATGCAGAGATAGCAGGTGCGAGAACCATAAGTGGTATAGAAATGCTGGTATTTCAGGGAGCGTTATCATTTGAAATCTGGACGGGAATAAAGGCGCCCGTGGATATAATGAGAATATCAGCATTGGATGCTATAATGAAATTCAATAAAAGGAGGTGAAATCTGTAATGAATGTGGTAATAATTGGGGGGGCAGGAGTGATGGGAAGTTTTTTTGCAGAATTATTTAGAATTAGAAATTATAGGGTTGTAATTTCCGATATAGATAAGAAAAAATGCAGGGGGGTTGCAGAAAGGTTAAAAATAGAATACTCAATCTCAATCAATGATAATACAATCAGGGACGCAGATATTGTTCTTTTATCAACACCTATTAGAGAAACACCCAATGTTATAACCTCTGTAGTAGATTATATGAAAAGTGGTTCGCTTCTGATGGAGATGTCATCTGTTAAAACACCTATAAAGCATGCACTTTCCCATAAATCTCATAATATACATAATATAGACATCATTGGCATACATCCAATGTTTTGCCCACCCACAAAACTTGATGGACAGAGCATTATTATAATACCCATAAAAGGTAACAGATGGCTCCCTGAGATTAAGAAATTCTTTCAGTCTTTTGGTTTAAATATCCATGAAACAACTGTTGAAAGGCATGATGAGATAATGTCAATTATACAGGTTCTGATTCATACATCATTTATCGGCATAGCATCCACCATAGAGGAACTCAATGTTAATATAAATGATTTGAGACCATTCATGGGTAAATTCCACAAGACGGTATTTGATTTTATTTCAAGGGTAACAACCCAAAACCATGAGATGTATGCATCAATTCAGATAGAAAATCCAAATTCATCATCTGTATGCAATATATTATCAAAAAATATTGTTTATTTAAGGGATATTATTAATAGAAAGGATTATGACGAATTGATAAAGAAACTCAAAGGCATAGAAAATGTATTTCCAGATAGAGAATTATCAATAATAAGATCCAATAAACTCATAGATTTATATACAGAGGATTTGTAAGATGTATGGCAATTCATTTGGAAGATATCTAAGGATGACTACATGGGGTGAAAGCCATCAGAAGGCGATGGGTGTGGTTATAGACGGTATTCCATCTGGGCTTAAACTTAGTGAGGGGGATATACAGAGGGAGGTAGATAGGAGAAAACCCATGCAGAGTGATATTACCACACAAAGAATGGAGGAGGATAAAATTGAAATCCTTTCAGGAGTATTTAAAGGAAAGACAACAGGTGCTCCCTTATCTGTAGTTGTATGGAATAAGGATGTTAACTCATCATTTTATGAAAGATTTAAGGACATCCCCAGACCTGGACATGCCGACCTGACCTATAGATTAAAGTATGGCTTTTACGATTACAGGGGGGGAGGCAGGTCATCTGGAAGAGAAACCCTGTGCAGAGTAATTGCAGGAGCAGTAGCAAAGAAGATTCTAAGCACTATAGGGGTAAGAGTTATCGCACACACAGTTCAGATAGAAAATATCTCACTAAAGAGAAAGGTATCATTTGAAGAAATAGAGAGAAATATTGAAAAAAATGCGGTAAGATGTGCAGACTTAGAGACTGCAAAGATGATGGAAAAAAGGATAAGGGAAATTGCAGAGAAAGGTGATAGTTCAGGCGGTATGGTTGAAATAATTGCAACAGATGTCCCTGCAGGCTTAGGCGATCCAGTATTCAATAAACTTGATGCAGAGATAGCAAAGGCATTAATGTCAATACCTGCAGTTAAAGGGGTTGAAATAGGAGTTGGTTTTAGTGCAGTAAAGATGAAAGGCTCTGAAATGAATGATTCATATACAATAAAAAATGGAAAAATTCTAACAAAAACAAACAATTCTGGAGGCATACTTGGGGGAATATCAAATGGAATGCCAATAATAGCAAGAATTGCAGTAAAACCAACATCATCCATAGGATTAAAACAGAAATCTGTTAATCTTAAAACCATGAAAGAAGCAGAATTGGAGATAAAAGGAAGACATGACCCAAACATCACACCAAGAATAGTTCCAGTTGCAGAATCGATGGTCGCATTTGTTATTGCAGATTTTTCATTGGCATCTGGTTGTGTAAATCTGTATAATAAAGATGCTAAATGATAAAGATAAATGATAAAGATGGCCAGGTATAGAGCATGTTCATATGCATCAGCAACAATAATAAATGCAATTGCTACAGGTAAAGGTGCAGCGTTTGCTATTGACCTTAAGGCAGAGGCAGAGGTTGAATTGATGAGCAACTGGGATGACAACAGGATAGAAATATATACATACCCTGAAGAAGATACAGATCTTATAGAGATGTGCGTGAAAAGAATACTGAAAATGACCAATAAAAGCAATAAAAGATTTGGTGTAAAGATAACAATAAGGTCAGAAATTCCTATTGCACAGGGATTATCAAGCAGTAGTGCAGTTTCAAATGCAGTAGTCCTTGCTACATCTAAGGCATGTAAAGTGAATCTCAGTAATGAGGATTTAATAAAAACGGGGGTTGATTGTTCAATCGAATCAAATGTTTCAATAACAGGTGCTTTTGATGATGCTTCCGCATCATTTCTTGGCGGTATTACAATCACCGATAATATCAAGAGAATAATACTTAAAAGAGAGGCATTTCCACATGGATATTCTATAATTGTGGTAGTTTCAGATAAAAGGTGTTATACAAGAGATGTTAGTAGAGAGAGAATAAAGATTATAAAAGAATTTGTTGATATGGCATTTGAGAAAGCAATCAATGGAAACATCTTTGATGCCATAACGATGAATGGAATTCTCTATTCAAGTATTTTGAAATATAATCCAGAACCAATATATGAGATGCTTACAAATGGAGCAGTTGCAGCCGGACTTTCTGGAACAGGTCCCGCATTCTTTGGTGTGGTAAAAAAGCATCTTGCAAAGGATATAAAAAAATCTGTTGAGCAGTATGGTAGAGTTATAGAGACAAAGCCAAAAAATTCTGGTGCGGGAATATTCGTTTTTTAATCCATTTATAATTTTACAATCCATCTACAGAAATTCTCAAATGCATTTCTTCTATGCGATACTCTGTTTTTCATTTCAGGGTCTTCTGCAAATGTCAGTTCACTACCCACGGGTTTGAATATTGGGTCATAGCCAAATCCATAATCACCCCTCTCTTTATAGGTTATAGTGCCTTTAATTCTACCTTTAAATACCCTTACACAATCCTTATCACAGTATCCTATTGCTGAAATAAATTCCGCATTTCTGTTCCTAATACCCTTCATTAACTTTAATATACCTCGATTTCCTATCTTATTGAACACAAATGCAGAATAAGAACCTGGAAAGCCATTCAATGCGTCTATAAACAAACCAGTATCCTCCACAATCACATTTCTACCAATTCTTTTGAAAACATATTTTGCCCCTTCAATTGCAACCCTTCCGACATCAGAATCCCTTATTTCTGGATAATTAACTTTAATCCGCTTAAAATTTATTCCATACAACCTTCCAACATTATTACCCTCAATTACCTTTTTTATATTTGATGTTGCAAATGGAATTTCCATTTTATTTCAATCTAACGACATTTAGTAAAATTTATGATTAATAAAAGAGAAATATATAAAAATAACTTTATGTATTGAAAATGGAAATCGGTGAAAAAATAAAATTAGAGATTGATAACATAACTAT
>CAZQER010000010.1:0-30155 GCA_964592095.1 uncultured archaeon | reverse complement strand
TCTGCGTTGTTGCATAGCTCTACCATCCATCACCCTTTTCTCATTGGGTTGTAAACTACCACGATCCATTCAATCTCTTTGACACACATCCAGCGATAACATAGCTATCTTTCTTTCCACTCTTTGTAACCAAGTTCCTCCATAGTTGACGTAACCCACAATCCATTCGTTTTCTGCAAGAGTTTTTTCGAGCCTTTATCCTAGGTTCTACACTAAAACCCTCACAAGTATTGAAGTTATCTCGAGAACCGAAGGTACAATCTGCAAGAGCTTTTTTTCACCCTTTTCTTCTCATTTGAACCCTTTAGCAGTTTTCCAAGGTTTATAGCCAAAACTCTACTTCCTTCTACGCCTCCATAGGATTGTGTAATCTTATATATTTCTTGCACCATACCTTAGCAATTATCTTTAGCAAGACATTCAGACTGTCTCATTGGTATTTATACTTGTGCAACAAAGCATCAAAAAAGAAAGGTTTATATATTCTAACAGGATATATTCTTATAAAATACAAGGTGAGAAAAATGACAAATGATATTATACAGAATCCCGTTCAATACTTTATTAATCAGATAACCCCAGAAATCATTGCATCCAGTATAACATTTTTGGTTTTGATTCTATTGGCTTTGATATTCGGATATGCACTGGGATATATTGTCTCAACCATTATTAAAAAAATATCCAAAACAAAGAAATTAGAGATAAATCTTGTGAAATACGGCGCAGTAACATCAAATCTATGGGAATCTATGATAAATCTTGTATCAGAATATCTAAAGTGGTTAATTTTATTGATGTCGGTAGATATGATTTTCACCCATTATGGAATTGTTATTATTTCACAGGTATCCAATTTTCTCATAAGATTATTTGCTTTAGTGATATGTACTATAATAGGTATTCTATTGGGTGGTGTAGCATACAAAATTACTAAGGATTTTCTTATAAGTGTTGGACTTGAAAGAGAATTAGGTAAACATCATTTGGCTGATAGTATGGCGGGAATATCTGTTTCCACCATAGTTGCATTCATAGTAAAATGGTATATAGTCTTATTATTTTTAACTACTGGATTGCAGATTTTCAAACCAGTAATATTTATCAATGAGGATACAAAGATAGTCCTTCTCGCAGGTATGGAAAAACTAACAAACTATGTTCCACAGGCCATGTTAGGTATTGTAATAATTTTGGTGTCAATAATAATATCCGATTTTGTTTCAGAGCATATAAAGAGTAGAACTACAAAATTCTCTGATATGTATGCATTATCCTCAGAAATAATAATCATATCCATAGGTGCTTTACTAGCTCTACCACATTTTGGTGTTAAGAATACATACTTTTTGGAGTATTCATTTATCATCTTGGTGGCAGGTATATCCATGGGAATAGCTATTGCAATTGGTATGAGTTTTAAGGAAAGAATAAAAGATATAGACAAGACATAGATAATTTAAGGTAATTGCAATATGGTAAAGAAAAAGAGGGGTAATCCAAATCCAAAATTACCTCCATCAAGAGGGATTCCCACTGACGAAAGTCTGTGGTTACCAAAGCATTATGGAAGGGATATACGAAACAAAGGGGGTATAGACTCAAAAATTAGATGGAATTTAGAGGATATTATAGACTTTATATTTCCGCAAAAGTATCAGCCAAAATACTACAAAATAGGTATTGATTTCATAAACTTGATTCTTAAAAAAGAAAAGATAAATAAGGAGGATATCTCAAATTTTCTTAAAGAAACAAGATATTCACGCTCAACCTTAGAAAACAAGATAATACCAAAACTTGTAAGAATGGGGGTTATAAAAAGAGAAAGAGAAGCATCAGGCAGGATGAAGAAAAAAGGAAGAGCACTAATAATCTCCGAATCATTAACATTCAGCAATTATCTCAAAAGAATAGCAAATGAGTGGGAAACAATTGTAGAGACTGCGAGATTTAAAAGAAATATTGGAAATAATAAAAAATAAAATGGATAAATACAGAACTATTTCATTGAGTATATACTTGATTGGTATATTCGTTTGCCTGTATTCCATTTTAATTTTATGTGGTAGATATTCTATAGACCATTTTATACTTCTCATTCTTGGGTGTTTACTTATATTTAGTAGTGCAATATTAACCATAAATAAACATCTTAAGGTTATTACAGATGCGTTGAGAAAGGAGGATTATTTCTTAATCAGGGAGAAGGAGGAGGTTAATGATATAAAAAATAAAATAAAGGCAGGTGATATACCATCATGGAAGATAAAGGATTTGGAATACAGAATAAAAAATCTTGAAAGAAAGATTTCTTGATTTGATTATAAGGGGGGTTTCATAAATTCCTTAACCTCAAATTCGGTTGGATATCCTTCACTTCCATAGCATCTTGTTGATAATGCTGCTGCAGCATTTGCAAATATACCGCTCTTCTTTATATCCCACCCCATGTACTGTCCAAATATGAATCCTGCATCAAAAACATCTCCTGCACCAGTGGTATCAACAACATTCACCCCAAATGGTCTAATAAATATATGCCTATCCTTTGTAACTATTAAACTTCCCTCAGAACCCATCTTCAATGCAACAATCCTTGTACCTAACGCAATAAGTCTATCACAAATATCATATATATCTTTTATATCCGGTACTATTGCTCTTGCCTCCGATATATTTGGAAAGAATATATCCACATATTTTAGCAAATCCACTATGAGTTCTTTATCCCTTTTTTTCCACCCTCGTGGATCCCAGCCCGTATCAAATGATGTAATCATGCCTCTTTTATGAGCATATTTTAAAATCTTGGATGTTTTTTCCCTTAATCCCTGAAGAAAGAAACTTGCTATATGGACAAATCTACCCTCAATAAGGTTAAGATTTATATCATCAATTGTTAATTCACCATTTGAGCCAGGATATGTTATAAATGACCTTGTCCCATCATCAAATGTTATGGCATATGTGATACCGGTTTTTGTCCCGACAGATAGTTTTAAATCAATATCTGAAAGAGTATTTTTTAGAAACCCACCATACATATCATCCCCTATCTTTCCTATGAATCTCGTTTTTAAGCCCAGTTTGGATATAGCCTTTGCAAAATTTGCCGCACAACCACCAGATGTTATTACAATATTATCAATTATGACCTGTGAATCCTTGGGAGGCATATTCTTTATATTTGAGGTAATCATATCTATGTTAATATCGCCTATTGATGTTACTTCTATCGTATTTGCTGTTTTTTTATTATTTTTTATTATATTTATTCTACTCATTTCAAATCATTTATTCTCTTGAGAAAATCTTCTCTGAGTTTATTTCCAATGAATCTACCTCCAAAATAATCTGTTTTTGCAGCTATGGCCAACTTTGCAGAAAATGTTCTTGATATCTTTCCTCTTATATTCTTTTTAGCACTCCTTATTTCGGGTAATGTGAAGATTATCCCGTGTTTTGGGGGTTTCCTCTTTTTTCTCAGAAAGCGGAAGAATGCATTCTCAGCACCTAAAACCTGTATTGTGGAGGCGGGCATACCTGATAGCCTTTTTAGGCCCCCAGATAATGATATTAATTTTGCACCAAGAATTGGACCTGCAAGTGCTGATATATTTGGAGCGATATCATTCATTAAGCACTCAATGTATGTGGCAATTTTCGATTTTGTTTCATATAAAACCAGTACAGATTTTGCAATTCCTTTAACTATTTTAATATCATTATCTGAGAATTTTATACCAATTGTTTCCTTTCTTGCATTAGATATACTTTTTGCCATTTCGGGATGAATCTCATCCAAATTATTGAAGTCATCATATATCAATTTAGCATATATCTCATCATCCTTCACAATATAGTTCAGTTCTGGAAAATGATATGAATAGAATTCACGAAGTGTATTAGCAAGTTTATTTATTGATTCTTCTATTTCATTCATAGAATTAACAGCCTGTATTATTAGTTGGTCCTTTTCTATTTCCCTCATCCTTCTCTTTGTTATTTCCAAATTCACTTCCTTCAATATATGCATAAATTCATCCTTATCTATTCCAGATTGAACGGCAATATCCAAATCGTCTATTGATTCCCTGTCTTTTAAAAATCTCAAATCAGGCATATCAGTTTTATCAAACCCAGAAAATCTCTCTGGATTTTTTACCTCAATAACCCTATTGCCTGTTTTATATAATCGCTCTATAAGTTTTCTTTCTTCCTCACAAAATGAGTTTTCAATTTTAATAATTCTATCCACAATCTCACTAATATTGTTAGGAAAGATAATCTTTTCTATAATCCTACCATTCTTCAGTGCAAATGTTCCGATAACATTGGTGCATATTTTAACCATTATCTTAATAAAAAATTTAATAAAAAATAAAAAGGAAAACAGAACTTATACTTTACTTAGCCTGCTTTTCTTGCTTCTTTTCAATGTTGTTTTTGGCTTTTCAACCTTAGAAGTGCCAATACCTTTACCTCTGATATAAACAAATACAATTCCAATCGATAGAATTATAATCAGTAGTATTAGAATTATAAGAAAGATTGATAGTAAATCTAAACCCCCCCATGCCTCTATATCCCTCACAATGATATCTGATTCATAATTAACATCAGCAACACTTATTGTAAAATTACCCCTCTCATTCAAATCGTCAAGGTCAAGTCGTGCCGTTCCTTTATCATCGGTATACATAATAAACTCCTCTGATTTTGGTGTTACTACAGATATACTCAAATTTTCAACTCCCGTACCATTCCTCTTTACTGTTATGACTAAATAGTCGTCAACAACATCTGCTTTTATATCAACCCTATATGGCAATACCTTAAAAGTTAAGGTGGAGGATGAATAACCCTCCCTACTTATCACAACCTTATAATCACCAGCAATTTCTGGTCTGAATATATACTCTATGCCCTTTTTCTTGACCTTCTTTCCATCCGGTCTATCTATTGTTATATCAGCCTCTATTGATTTATTGTTTATATCTTTCACAGAGATTTTAATCTTTTCGCCAAGATTTATCTCCTTCTTACTTAATTCTACTGATAAAATCCCCTTAACAATTATCCCCTTACTAAACTCCTTAAATCCATCTTTGGTAACGCCAATCGTGTATTTACCAACCTTGTCAATCTTGAATGATTTCTTTCCATTTATATCCGTATTACCAACACTTTTACCATTAATTGATATTATAGCATTTCTTACAGGCTTACCGCTCTGATCATTTACTATTATAGGTATATTTTCATTTATCAATGCATAATCTGGGATTGTTACTGTGAATTTATTGAGTGCAATAAACTTTTTTGTTGTTTTCTCATAGGTTTCCTTACTAACCTCAACCTCATACACTCCAACAATATTTGGTATATATTTTACCTCACCATTTGATGAGGTCTTTTTTGTTGATTCAAATGTCCCATCGGGTTTCTTTATTTTCACATCTGCATTCTCAATAGCCTTTCCGTTGGAGGTTACCCCGATTGTTATTTCATTATTAACTATCTTATCCTCCGGTTTTATTTCAATATTAAGACCACTCCGTGGTTTTACATCAAAGTTCTTTATATCACTATCTTCATAACCCTCCTTTGTAGCAACCATACTGAAACTTCCAGTATTATTTACAGTGAGATATGCATATCCATTGGCATCTGTAGAGTCCGTAATTCTAAAACCTCCTGCACCGCTTATTGTTACATCGGCATATGCAACAGAATTGTTATTTGAATCAACCACCCTCACCTTTATCTCCTCACCCGCCCTTATATCTGCCGGTATCTCTGAGATAGTCAATTTTCTTTTTACTGTAAATGTTCTTGTCCATCTACAGTAATCACCGCCACTCTTACTTTCAACAACCACGATGATATATTTACCAATTACTTGCTCAAATTCATCCTTTAGTGTAAATATAGCTTCTCCATCAACATCTGTTCTCCCATAATGATATTTATCATCCTCATCCCATTCATCATCATCACCAAGATTATAAATCCTTATATATGCATATTCCAATGGGCCCCCATGCCTATCTTCAACATATATCTTTATTTCATCATCAATATCTGGCTCTTCTGGAGTCATCTTAACGGTTTCAAATTCCTTGCCATCTATACTGAGTTCTGCTTTATCATCACTGTATTTACTATCCACATCATCACCAGATACCTCAACCTCAACATCCTGATAATCCTTACACTTATACCCCAAATATAGATCATCCCATATATCCTCAAATTCTGTTGATTTTATCTTAATGATTTTATCAACACCCTCCTCAAAATCTATCTCTCTCTCATCATCATATACCAAATTATCATCAATACTGATCTTGATGTTAACATCCGCATCACTTTTATCTCTATCAGGATTTTCCAGTTTTATAAAAACATAGAAGTCCTCTCCAACATCGATATCAAGACTTCTCTTACTATTATTATAATTACTGGATGTTCCCAATTTTACTCTCATATCGCCAAAACCAACATCTGCAGCTAAAACATTACAAACCAAAAATACTAAAGATACCATTGATATTATAGATAATTTTGATTTCATTTTCCCTAATAATAAAAATTAAATATGGATATTTAAATAACAGAATTGATTGCTAATATCTTCTGATTTTCCTTCTCTTCAATCTCTTCAGTCTTCTTTTAATTGTCCTTTTTTTATAATATCTGTATCCATAAAATAAAATTGTAAATGCTATTGAGATTATAAATATATAGAATATCAGAGATTCAATAGTAAAACCACCCCATTTTGTAACCTCCTTAATAATCTCCTTTTTCTCATAATTCCTCTTATTTACTCTAATAGTGAAATTGCCCTTCCTATTCAATGCGGGTAGGTCAAGATTTATAGTACCTTTATCATCAGTATATACCTCAATCTTCTTGTAATCGGGGGTTATTACCTCAACCCTGCTTCTACTCAAAGGCTTTCCACCACCGTTTATGCTTATAACAAGATAATTACCTCTAACCTCTGCATTTATTTCTACAGGATATGGTAGTACCTCAAAATCCAATACCTCCTCCGAATATCCTCTACTTGTGACTCTTACGCTGTAATTTCCAGAAAGCATTGGTTTATACCTAAACGAACTTCCCCTCTTTTTATCTATCCTTTTGTTCGGCTTTGTAATTTCTATCATGCTATATACAGGACTACCATTTAAATCAGCAGCAAATATGGTAACACTCTTATCTAAATCTATTCTCTTAGAACTCAGTTTTACCATCAGAGGTTTTACTGGAATTATCTTCTCTACTAAATCCTTATATCCTTTTTTTGTGACCCTTACCCTATACAACCCACTCTCATTTATTGTAATATTCACTCTCCCGTTCATATCTGATCTCAGTTTTGAAATATTAAAAAACAACTCTGTTTTATTTATAATTGATGAAAAATTGAATGATTCATTATATACATCATCCCATGTCAGATTTGTTTTTGATAGATATAATTTTTCTAAGAGAACAGTTGCATTGGGAACTGGATTATTCAGTTGATTTTTTATATATAATATATATGCCCTATTAATTTTAATTTGATTTGGAATATCAATAAAGAATGAATTATACGCGGTAAAGTTTTTTGTAGTTCTTTTGTATCCTTTTTTATAAACTGTTACCTTGTATTCACCAAACTCCATTGGTATGTAACTTGAAACGCCAAGCGGACTTGTTGGTGTCCCATTAACAGCTTCACCATCGGGTAGTGTAATAATTACATTTGCATTCCGCACTCTTTTTCCATCTTCGGTAAAAACCTCTATTATTACATCCTTACCAACCTCAACTATTTCGGGGTATATATCCAATTTTAATCTACCCTTACCCTTAACCTCAAACCATTTTGATACACTATTTGCACACTCCTCACATCCCTCTCTAAGAGCATTTATTGTATATATGCCACTTTCATTGATTCTGATATGTGCAACGCCATTTTTATTTGTCTTTGTCTGTAAAACTATACCTTGTATACCGCTAACAGTTAATAGAACAGATGGTACACTAATATTTTCATCATCTATCACCCTTACTTCTATATCCTCTTCCTCTTCGGGAGTCTCTGGGTCAATACTGATGTTTATATATCTACCAACAATAAAGGTATGAGCATATCTACAATAATCACCATAATCATCCCAAGATTTTTTCTCCAATACTATTATCTGATACTTTCCATATGGTCTATCTCTAAACTCTCTCTGTTTTGATATCGTAAATCTAACCATACCATTACCGTCTGTTTTAAATGTATCGTAATCATCACTACTATCCCACCTCTGATTCTCACCAAGATTTGTAACTACAACATATGCATTCTCCAGTGGCTCTCCACCACTCTCAGCAGCCTTATAATCGCTTTTGTTTACCCAACCCTCAACATATATAAAAATCATATCATTCTTGTTTGGATCTGGTGGAAATATCCTTACTTCATCAAACTTCTTCTCACCATCAATGTTTAGTTCGGCAGTATTCATATTTTTTGGTACATCACCATAAACCTCCACCCTTATATCCTGATAGTACCTACAATCATACGCCATAAAGGTCCTATCCCATACACTCATAAATTCATCAGAGGAGATCTTGATTTCATAATCAACCCCTTCATCAGTATTTATAAATTTACCCCTATCATAAACCAACACATCTCTTACATATATCCTAAGGAATATCTTGACATTATCTGCATCCCTGTCTGGATTTTTTAGAATTGTATGAACATAAAAGTCCTCACCTACATTAATGGTTAAAGAATTAATGGTATTGTTTGAATTACCATCTTTAGATAACCTTACATCTATCCCATCTATCTTAACTTGCTCTGCAGGAGATATAGTTATCAAATCTATAAAAATTATCAATATGAAAAAAAATTTGAACTTCATATTAAACTTATTACTCTATTAGCAAATATATAAAATATAGATATCTAAAAATTTATAGATATTATATAATTCAAGAAATGAGTATTCAATCAAGATAGTCTAACCAGTAATCATATTTCTTGTATTCCCCCTTAACTGTACTGAAGAATATATCCTGTAATTTCCTTGTTATTGTCCATGGCTTCTTTATTTTTCTCCCATCAATTTCTTGTATGGGTGTTAGTTCAGCTGCTGTACCGGTAAAGAACGCTTCATCTGCAGTGTATAACATTCCTCTTGTTATATCTATTTCATTTACATCATAACCCAAATCATTTGCTATTGTTATAATACTATCCCTTGTTATTCCGGGAAGGATACTCGCATGTTCTGGAGGGGTATAGATTTTTCCATTTTTGACTATAAATAGATTCTCTCCAGGCCCTTCGGAAACAAATCCTCTGAAGTCAAGCATTATAGCCTCATCATAACCTGCGTCTATAGCCTCCATCTTTGCAAGTATTGAGTTTATATATTGACCCGTTGCCTTTGCAGAGCTTGGGAGTATATTGGGTGATATCCTCTGAAATGAGGATATCATTGTTCTTATGCCGTTCTTCAAACCATCTTCACCGAGATATGTTCCCCATGGCCATACAGCAATAGAAACATCAACCGGATTATTTAATGGATTTAAACCCATTTCCCCATATCCTCTATATGCAATGGGTCTTATATAACATTCATTGAGATTATTTGCTTTTATAACATCCTTCACAGCATTGCATAACTCATCCGTGGAATAGGGAATTTTCATTTTGTATATCTTTGCTGAGTTTAATAATCTCTCAATATGTTCCATCAGTCTGAACACTGCAGGACCATTTACTGTATTATAACATCTGATTCCTTCGAATACACCGGAACCATAGTGTAGAGCATGTATGAGTATATGAACCTTCGCATCCTTCCAATCAACCAATTTTCCATTCATCCAGATTTTTGAGACCTCCTGAATGGGCATCTTTACCACTATTGGTATAATTTATTGCTATCACAATATTAAAATTAATATTAAAATTAAGAATTAATATGAAAAAAATAAAATATCAATTGTTATTCTATTTCAATCCAGTCCCTGTTTGTTTTAATTCTGACCACATGCCTCTCAATAACACTACCTATCTTCCTTATATCAAATTTGTCACAATAATCCAATAATATCCTTTCTGCATCATTCTTATTTAAAATAATACAAAAACCTACCCCCATATTGAAGGTTTTGTACATTTCGGTATCTGAGATTTTACTATTTTCCTGTATGCTTTTGAATATCATTGGAATATCGGGCATATTATCAAGTAAAAATCCAAATTTGGTTACTCTTAATAGATTCCTAAATCCACCACCCGTTATATTTGCCATTCCATGAATATCAAACCTTCTTAGTAATTCAAGAACCGGTTTTACATATATTCTCGTAGGGATTAAAAGTTCTATCCACATACTCTTTGGAAGAACCTTTCTTGCTAAGGTAAGACCGTTTGAATGAATCCCAGAACTCCTGATACCTAAAACGACATCTCCCACATCAATTTTTCCCCCATTTATTATCTTATCCTTTTTTACTACCCCTATTGCTGCACCTGCCAAATCAAAACCATCGGCACCAACACCCTTTATTATATCTGGAAGAGTAGCCAATTCACCACCCACTACAGCAATATTAGCCTGTTTTGCACCTTTATAAATACCATGCATTATATCCTTGATTATATCTGGATGTATTCTTTCAGTAGCAATATAGTCCACCAATGCAACTGGTTCTATTCCAAAACATATCAGATCATTTACATTCATGGCAACCAAATCTATCCCTATTGTATCATATCTCTTTAATTCCTGTGCAACAAGTACCTTAGAACCAACACCATCCATGCATATTCCAATAGCGTAATCTCCAATATCAATAATATTTGCAAACGGTCCTATATCCTGCATTACAGTTCCAATCCTCCCCTTTCTAAATCTAAATGTCTTTTCCAGTAATCTCTTTATCCCCTTAATGGCATACTCCTCCTTCTCTATATCCACACCTGCTTGGGTATATGTAATTTTTGCCATTCTTATCTTTTATTAAATTTCAAGATTAAAGAAATCCTTAGCATTTTCAGTTGTTATTATCTCCACCATTTCTGTAGTTAATGCCTTAATTTCAGCAATCTTTTTTACAGACATTTTAATATTTAATGGCTCGTTTCTTACTCCTTTTCTCGGTGACAGATATGGAGCATCTGTTTCTAAAACTATTGATTCAATAGGTATCTTTTCTGCAATCATCTGTTTATGTCTTGAATGAATTATTGATGTAGGGATAGATATCAAATAACCAAAAGAGACAGCCTTCTCTGCATCTTTTATGCTGCCTCCGAAACAATGTAGTATTGCAGGTATGTCCTCTTTTTTTAAGATATTGATAACATCCCTCTCTGCATCTCTTGAATGTATTATTAGTGGTAGATTTAATTCATCCGCCAGTGAGATAAATCTCTCAAAATTTTCCCTCTCCTTTTCCCTCTCTTTTCTATTCTTAATCCAGTAGTAGTCCAATCCAACCTCCCCAATCGCCAAAATCTCATTTCTATTTCTCTTTATTAATTTTATTGTTTCGTCAACCATATCTTCATTTAATTCATACGGAGATAAACCAAATGTTGCGAATATATTTTCATACTGCTTAGATAATTTCAATGTATTTCTAATACTATCTGGACCAATGCCAGAATTTATCATTATAATTTCATCATTCATCGCCCTTTTTATAACATCTTCCCTATCCCTATCGAATTGCGGAAAATCCAAATGACAATGAACATCAATCAACATCTTGCATCATTTATATTCTCCGATGCTGATATATTGGATATATAAGAATAAGAATTCATTCCTTTTCCCCCCATTTTCCATTATTCATTAATATAATCCTATAAACCCTCCTTTCTCTTATCTTGTTATGTCAGTGTTGATAAATATTTTATTCTCTTTAACATGTTTGGATGAGTACTGAGGATTTCCATTACTCTATCTGCAAAACCTAATTTTATTCTCTTTTCCCTAATTTTCAATAATTCATCCATATCCACCGTTCCACTCATATCTGCATCTATTTCCCTTAGTTCATCAATCTCTGATTTTGCCCTTGAAGGGTCATTTAGAAAGAATGCCTTGTATCCTTCTGCCTGTCTTAGGGTATCTTTTGGAATTGTTGCACTTCCATAAACCAGTTTATAGAGAGCAGAAGCCAAATAGTGAGGTTTACTACCCAGCTCTACACTACCCTTGTCTGCATAGTATTCTCTTATTCTGGAACCATATAACACCAAAAGATTTGTGATAAAGTATAATAAAAATGCGAACAAGCCTATGAACATGATATTACCTCTATCTCTATCATTAGAAAACATGAAACTCCACGCGAGATACCAGCATATCATTGGGATTATGGATAGCATTGTAATTGTGGTAACATCTCTATTCTTTATATGTGATATCTCATGTCCCAAAACTGCCTTCAATTCATCCTTATTCAATAGTTTCATAATACCTTGGGTAACACACACTCTACCATCAGATATTGACCTACCAAATGCAAATGCGTTTGGTATAGGTGAATTTGAAATCCCTATTCTTGGTTTTTTAATCCTTGCTTTTTTAGCCAATTCAGAAACCATGGCATGTAATTCAGGAGCCTCCGCCTCTGATAAATACCTTACACCCATTGAAATCTCTATCATCTTTGGTCCTATCATATACTGAATAAAAAGCAAAATAGCTGCTAATAAAGCATAAAATATAAATCCTCCAAATCCTATATATGTCCCAGCAATCGTCAGAAGCGTATAGATAATAGCGAACATAATACCTATCAGCAGATACATTCTAATCTGAAGCCACATTGTAACCACCTGTTACATTTCATAACAATTATGTTATATTATATTTATATATCCAAAATTTTTATATCAATCAGATATGCTTTTTATATCCTCAATCTGAAAGTATTCCTTAAACTTGGGTGTTGTAATTAATATTTTTGTTCTACCCTCTTTCTTCGCTTCAATAAATCCCTGATTCTTTAGCTCTCTTATATATGTATATGCTCTATTACCTCTTATTTTTACCACATCAGATTGTTTTATCGGTTGCTCATGTGCAATCAATGCCAATGTTTTTAAAACTGCTGATGGAATCTCAGTCTCTGGAGCCAAATGAAGTATATGTTCCTCAAATTCCTTTCTTACACTCATTCTATATCCTTCAGATATCCTTTCTATTATCAATGCAGAATCTCTTGATATATATTCTTTCTGTAGCTCTTCAATATAACGCCTAATCATACCCATATTACCAGATTTGCAGAGCGTTGCAATTTCTTCCAATGTAAGAGGTCTTCCTGCAATGAATAAACCTGCTTCTATCAATTTCTTTATTTCGTTGCTCACTTTTTCCTCTTCCTTTTGGTTCTTTTAGTTTTGGGTTTTTCTATATCCCATTTAACAAGAAGCTCCTTTATCCTTTTTATCCTTTTCTCCTTTTTCTCAGACCTCCATTTTACGATTATAACTATAATCAATGCAATTAGTATAATAATAAAAAATAAACCCATAATACCTGCAATAAATAGTAGCATATTCTGTATCCCCATTTCCCTCTTCTCAGTTGTGGTAGTCAGGGATGTTGTGGTTGTAGTTTTGATTGTTATTGTGCTTAGGGATGTTGTAGTTGTTGTAGTTGTGGTTGTTATTTCTGCAATAAATTTCTTATTTATTTCAAACATATGCAATTCGCCAAAGTTGTAATTATAGCCCAATCTTCCCTCTTCCCAACCAAAACCAGATGCAATTTCATTAAGATCATCTCCATCAAAATCGTTTATAGCAATTGTTCTTGCATTAATCTCCCTTTGCCTGTTTCTGACCACATGTACCCACTTACCTATCTCGTCACCACTATTATCAAAAATCTGTATGGATTTAACATTTCCTGTAACTATCTCCTTTAAACCCTCATTATCCAAATCCGATGTTTCAATACTCAGAACAGCACTATTGATATTCTTTTTCCACTTCAGATTTGAATCCTTATCTATTACATACAATGAGGGATAAGAATTGAATATTATATCTGCCTCTCCATCGTTATCTAAATCAGAAACCTTAATTGCAGATATCGGATTATTTATCCTATAATTGGAAATTAAACTACCATTGCTATCCAGAATAATCAATCCATTGTTATATGTACCAAAAATTATCTCCTTATTTTTATCATTATCAATATCATAGATGTTAATACTGTATTTATTTGCCTGATATATTCCCCTATCAATTGTATATTCCCATTTCTTTCTACAATTATTATCAAAAGCATATATTTTACCTATTCTGTTCTGTTCATTTGTAAGTGCAATTATCTCATTTTTTCCATCGTTATCTAAATCAGAAACCTTTACATAATATACAGGATTATCAAGTTCAATTTTATTTTTTATTTCTAATTTAACCCCCAGTTTGGATTCAATATTTTTTAATATATAAATTCTTCCATTTTTACTTCCGAGTATCACATCATTTCTTCCATCGTTGTCCAAATCAGAAACATCCAGTGTATTTATAGAATCAAGATAGTCTCTTGACTTCCATTTTGGGGACATGTCATATCCCACAATAAGTAGATATCTCAATTTATCAAGAGAACCAATAACCAAATCCTTTTTTCCGTCTTTATCAAAATCTACAACCTTTATTACAGTTATATCATCATCTGCGGCTTTGAATTCCCATTGAGCATGCCAGTAGGTATCACAATTCATGTATTTAAAATTATATACAATACCATTACTTGAACCAGCAATAATTTCAGGTAGTCCATCATTGTCTATATCATCTGCAAGAACTGGATTTATAAATGAACCCTCGGTTTTGTATTCGCAACTTGAATTTATGATGTATGAATAAGAATCACCACATATTGTATCAATGAAAATTATGAATAATAATAGCATAAATATTAACATAAATAGATAACACCTGTTCTTCATTTTATTTAACAACTATTATTTTTCTATTTTATTTTATAATCTCTATTGTTACTGCCCTCATAATATCACTATTGGATACCAATCCGATTATTTTATCGTCCTCAACCACTGGAAACCTCCTTATATTCGTTTTTTCCATCAATCTTGCTATGTTCTCAACACTGAACTCCGGT
This sequence comes from uncultured archaeon, assembly GCA_964592095.1. Classification (GTDB taxonomy): domain Archaea; phylum Altiarchaeota; class Altiarchaeia; order IMC4; family QMZM01; genus EX4484-2. The sequence continues at coordinate 14,967 of CAZQER010000010.1, read as the reverse complement.
GAGATACAAAGTAATGGCTCAGACATAATATCCCCGACTTTAACATTACCTGGGTCCCTGCTTGGTGCTATTACCTTGTTTATTATATCCTTCCTCGTCAGTATCCCAAAATCCCCATCCTCCTTTTCCTTTTCTACTATAAGAGATGTCACCCTTCTTTCAAGCATCGTCTTCATGGCATCCTTAACCGTAGTATCTCTTTTTATTGATATAATCCCTTTGGTCATAATGTCCTTTGCTTTCATATCAAACACCATTACTTTTAAATCAAACCAATCTGATCCATGAATCTATTCCGGGGCGTCTGCCCTTTTTTGTTAAGGTTGAAATCCCACCTGATGTTTCGAGTTTTCTTGCTTCAATAAGTGCTTTGAATTTATTCTTTAATTTATTCATTTCCTCATTATTATTTGATTTTATAATCCTCAAAAATTCATTTTTCAACTCCTTAAGCTCCATATCTGCTGGATACCTACTAGTAAATTTATTAAATAACTCCTTTGTACCTTCAATATCACCGATATCAAACAGATGATAAATCTGTTGTATAACATAATGGCTTGCAAACATTTCAATTTAATTTTGATTTTATACTTTTTATATATTATAAATTTATAAATGTGTTAATGAATTAATGTAGTATTTATAAATGCGAATTTAAAAATAAATTTAATTATAATTTAATTCATTGGGGTCCGTAATATGACCTGAAATTGCTGATGCAGCTACAACTGCAGGGCTTGCAAGATAAATCTTTGATTCTTTATGCCCCATTCTGCCAATAAAGTTTCTATTTGTTGATGATATGCATATCTCCCCTTTTGCCAATACACCCATATATCCTCCAAGACATGCACCACATGTGGGTCCCGAGACATAGGCATTGGCATCTAAAAATATCTTTATCAAACCCTCTTTTATTGCCTGTTCAAATACATTCTTTGTTGCTGGAACAACAATCATTCTAACATTTTTACTTACCTTCCTGCCCTTTAATATCCTCGCGGCTATTCTCAAATCCTCTATTCTGCCATTTGTACATGAACCTAAATATGCTTGCTGAATTTCTATATTTGATAACTCAGATGCTGGTGCAATATTTGATGGAAGGAATGGTTTTGCTACTGTTGGCACTATATCTTTAGCATCATACTGAAATTTATCTGAATATTCTGCATCTTTATCAGCATAAACAGCATTATATGAATCTCTAATCCTCATCCTCAGATATTCAAAAACCTTTTTGTCTGGAGGTATGATTCCTGTTTTAGCACCAGCCTCTATTGCCATGTTTGATATCGTAATCCTATCAGATAATGATAGCTTAGAGATCGTAGAACCATAGAACTCCATTGATTTGTACAGGGAACCGTCAACACCTATATCCCCTATAATATGTAAAATTATATCTTTACCCATAACCCATTTATTTAATTTGCCATCAACTGTAAATTTCTGTGATTCTGGAACCTTAAACCATAATTTTCCAGTTGCCATCACCGCTGCTGCTTCTGTAGAACCAATACCCGTTGCAAAAGCACCGAGAGCACCATAACTACATGTATGTGAATCTGCACCAACTATTAATTTACCAGGTGCAACAAAACCCTCCTCAATCATGAGTTGATGACAAACACCCCCCCTACCCACCTCAAAATAGTTTTCAATTTTATAACGATTAGCAAATTCTCTCATTGCCTTTGCCTGTTCTGCTGAAACTATATCCTTATTTGGAACATAATGGTCGGGAATCAATACAATTTTATCCCTTATAGGTTCTGTTTTAAATTCATCAAATACCTTAAATGCTGGTAATCCAGTGATATCATTTACCATCACATAATCTACCTCAGCCTCTATAATCTCTCCAACCTCAACCCTCTTATTTCCAGATTTTTCCGCAAGAATCTTTTCAGCAATGGTAGGCATTGTGTAAGAGTATTTGATTATAAAAATAAATTGTAATTTAATATATCAATTCAATAACTAATTAATATGTTTAATGAATATAATGTAAAGGAGATTGTATTTACTGAGGAGGAAAAATTAAAATTCTCAACCTTGGAGGATAGATTTATAAAGAAATTTTCCAACATCCTGCCCACACTCACTCCAGATGAGAGAAGGGATATGGTGATCCGCTTTATTCTTTCTGAAGATATAAATATGAGCAATGATGAGGTTTCAAGGGCTGCTGATTACATATCGAATTATGGCATACTGCAACCACTTTTTGAGGATGACGATATAGAAGAAATACTTATAAGTGACGCACAAAAGCCAGTATTTGTTATTCACAGGAAACTTGGTAAATGTAAGACGAATATAGAATTTAGGTACAAGGAGAGTATATTTAAATTGATTGAGAAGATAAAAATCTTCTCTGGTGAAATGACAGATAAGCCAATTATAAATGCCACGCTTCCTGAAGGCATAAGGGTTAATATTACACTACCTCCAATATCCTTCAGAAGACCAGCAATTACAATAAGAAAATTCCTCGAAAAACAACCAACCATCATTGATTTGATAAAAAATGGTACAATGACATCAGAGGCATCAGCATTTCTCTGGCTATGTGTAGATGGATTTGGTGTTGCGTCAAGGAACATAATAATATCGGGAGGTATAGGCAGTGGAAAAACAACACTTCTTAATGCTCTGTTAATGTTTTCTAGAGAGCCGGAAAGGATAGTATCAATTGAGGATACATTTGAACTCAATTTGGAATATATGGATGATTGGATAAGGGTGAAGACAACAGAGAACATAGAGATGGAGGATCTAATAAAAAACAGTCTCAGGCAGAGAGCTGATAGAATTGTGGTTGGAGAGGTAAGAGGTAGGGAAGCATACTCTTTAGCAGCAGCAATGAATCTGGGTCATAACTGTATGGGAACAATACACGGTAATACAGCAAAAGAAACTATATTGAGAATGAGGTCACCACCGATGAATGTTCCTATAGATATGATAAATGTAGTCCATCTTATAGTTGTATTAAAGAGATTTATGGAAGGGTCAAAAACCATAAGAAGGGTGATAGAGATAAGGGAGGTTGGGCATATTATAGGCGATGTTGTTCAACTTGGTAATATCTATGAGTATGACAATGAAGAAAAGATCCTGAAGTTCAGAAATTTTCCGGCAACAATAATAAGTTCTATAGCAATGATATCTGGAGTATCTGAAAAAAACATACTGAATGAAATAAGAATAAGGGAAAATGTTCTTGATTTTATGGTCAGAAATAATATAAATGAGCAATCTGAGTTTGTTCAATTTATAAGAAAATATTATGAGGATAAGAATTATGTGTTGAAGAGGATAAAACTAAAGGAAAAGGAGGATGGGGATTTTCCACATCCAAAGATACATTCAAAATCCGATACCTGAGTATGTTTTTAATATTTGAATCTTTAAATTATTAAAATTATCTAAAGGGCCCGTAGCTCAGTTGGTTAGAGCGCACGACTCATAATCGTGTGGTCGAGGGTTCGAATCCCTTCGGGCCCAAGATTTTCTTTGTAAAGCCTAAAAATAAGGTATCCTTAGAATGGCTTGATGAATTGGTAAATCAGAGAGATGTTGAGATGCCTAAAGCACTTACTTATTCAAAGTAATTATTCAGCAACCATACAAAAAGAATTGCAGCAATTAAATCTGCAGTAGTTCCAGGATTCAATTTATTACCCTTACTTCTCAAATATCTATCAAATCTCTCTATCTCTTTTCTACCCTCCTCTGTAATTACACCTCCTTTATCAAGTGTATTTTTTGCCTTTCTTGACACCTCTTCTGCCTTCTTTCTACCAACCTTTCTTGAAATTAGACTGTCTGGAAATCTTGAGAGGAGTATGAGGTATGTCTGGATTATAGATAGATTGGTATCCTTTATTTTATTATATAATCTCTCAAATGTAGGTATTCCTGTATCAAAAATAATACCCATTCCACTACTAAGCTCTCTTGCAATCGTATCCCTATCCGAAGAAACCTTCATAAGTTGTTCAAGGTTTATATTCCTCTCTTTCAATTCCAATCTTGATTTATCATCTCTAACATCTAACTCTTTTTCTTTACCTAAATTATTCATACCTGAAATAAGAATTGCATCATAAAGTTCAATAGAATCCTCTACAGACGAAAGCATTATACATTTCCTTAAATTATCTTGAAGTTTCTTTCTGAAACTAACACCCTGAGATATGCACATTCCTGCAGCAACTGCTAATGGAATAAAAAGCATTATTATGCCCAGATGCGTATTTCCACCTTTATGAGATGCCCTCACATCAGAAACAGCCTTTTTTATATACTTCCCAATACCTATCCTACTAAAACGAATCTCTCCTCTATCCGCCCTGAATCCATTAATCGCCGACTGTTCAATTGCATTCCTTATCGCATAACATCCAAGAAGAAAATCTCTGTATGTGGTATCTTCAAATTCATTATCTGGTGTTATATTGCCCGGTTTGGAAGCATTAACCTCAAGAATGGCTGCTTTTTTTGCTAATTCTGCAACCCTCTTTATTTTGCTGATTGAAGTATAATCAATCATATCAATCAATCCTGCCATGTCCTCTTAAGTCTTAGGGATTTGTGATATGCTCTAAGAATATCTGTTTTTGATATAATTCCAACTATTCTCTTTGGATTTTTATTATCCACAACGACCAATCTACCTATGTCATTTTCTAAAATTATTTTATTTGCAATCTGAACAGAATCCTTGGGATTAACTGTAAGTACGTTTCTTGTACATATATCACTTATCTTATCATCTGGACTAACATCATGAAGGTCATCAAATGTGACAATTCCATAAAGATTTTTATTATTATCCACGACAGGATAACCAATATGACCTTCTCTCCACATTTTATCTATAAATTCTCTAACAGTTATATCCTTTGATACAGAATCTACCTTCTTGCTCATTATATCCTCAACTCTTATCTCACTTAGGACATGGTCTATATCAATGGGAACACCCCCCTTGGCTAACTTTAGAGTATATATGCTATCCTTCATAAATAATGAATTGATAACATAACTTGTGATACATGCCATCATCATTGCAGGTATAAGAAAATAGTCTTTACTCATCTCTGGTATCATTATAATTGTTGTCAATGGAGCGTTTGCAGTGGCTGCAAAAAATGCTCCCATTCCAACAAGTGCGTATGTCTCTGGAACCTGTGCTATATCTGGTGCAATATAATTAAATAAAATACCCAATGCTCCACCAAACATTGCCCCTATATAGAGAGATGGTGAAAATATCCCTCCACTGCCTCCAGAACCAACTGTAAAGGATGTTGCAACTATTTTTACAATACCTAAGATGATTAATAATATCAATGATAATTTGCCCATTAATGCCATATTTACACCTTCATAACCGACACCCATTATACCATAACCCAGAGGACCACCGTTAGGAATTTCTTTTAATGTGAAGATACCGATAATTCCAACACAAAGACCGCCAAGTGCCGTTTTTATATATAAAGGAATTCTTAATGAGTCAAAAAAATCTTCAATTTTGTAGAATATCTTTACCCACAGTATAGATAAAAAACCAAGAGTTAATCCCAATAAGAGATAAAAGGAAAGTTCAAACGGGTGATTGAATGTAAGATTTTTTCCCAACTCTATTACAGAATGCTCCGTTAAAAATTCCTTTGTTATTGCATTACTAAATGTCGTTCCAACAACGGATGCTAATATAATAGATGTGGCACTTATTGCCTCAAACTCTGTGAAGAGTACCTCCATGGTAAATATAGCCGCTCCCAATGGCGCGTTGAATGTGGCACCCAGACCAGCTGCAAGTCCAGAAGCAGTAAGGATTTTTCTCCACCTTTCATTTAGATGACCAATCTGACCTATAAGAGAGCCAAAGGATGCCCCTATCTGGGCTATGGGTCCCTCTCTACCTGCTGAACCACCTGAACCGATAGTAATTGCAGATGCAATTATTCTCGTAAAACCAACCCTTTTTCTTATCTTTCCTCCATGAATATGTATGGACTCCATTACATCAGGTACTCCATCTCCTATCGCCTCTATTGCTATTTTTGTGGCAATTAATCCAACCAATATACCTCCAATAGTAGGTAATAGAATTATCGATATATTATAATTATAATACTGATATGAAATTGACTTTAGTATAAACCCAAAAAAGAATTTCTGAATGATAAATATTGTCTCTCTGAAGATTATTGCTCCTGCTCCACCGCATAATCCCACAATTATGGCTAAAAAGATATGCCTGACAGCACCCCTGGTCTCCATGGGAATTTTAAGCATTTTCATATTCTCTTATAAATCATTTATAATTTTCTTAAGGTAAATCCTGTAATTACCTAATTTTCCACCATAATTACCGGCAGAAATCCTGATGAGTCCTTTAACATCTATACCCGCCATTATACCCTTTTTCATAGCCTCTCTAAGATTTTTTTCATTTATTCCGTTGATAATAATCTCGGATATTGAATTAACATTATCTGGAACCAATGAATTATTTACAATATATTTCAATGATGGACAATATCTATGATTTGTAGAGGCAGTGAGAAATTTGTATTTAGAACCAACCTTTGAGCCAGATGCACAGATACCCCCCGGAAAGCTTGTTATAACACCCTTTATCTTTGATATGGCATCTACAGCCATTTCTGCCGCTGAGAGTGCTGAATTTTCTGAATCGCCCATAAACCAAAGATTCCCACCCATAACACCCTCACAAAAACCAATATTATCTTCGATTAGAAACTCACCCATCATTGTGGGGATTACTATCATATTTCTCCCATACATTTTTTCCTCTCTCTGATACCCATCTCCAAAAAATCCAATCTTTTTACCTACAGCAAATTTATTTTTACTATCCGTTGCGTTAAAAACACTTGCAGTCGGTGCTGTTAATATACACTGCCCTATCCTATGAATTAATTCATGCTCTAAATTCCTTTTGTACTCCCTCTTCCATAATGGAATCCAGAATTGTAATAATACGCCTACTCTTCCATCAGGGGTTTCCCTTCTTTTCAGATACAAATCAACTCCTGCCTCACAGCCACAACCTATTGTACTTGTAGCATAACCAGTAGCACAATTAACTATGTTGGAGAGCCATTTTTTATTTTTTGCAGTTACCAATATCTCTGAATAACATCCTTCAAATGCTTCGGCATATGTATCTTCAATTTCTGCACTCATTTTATAAAATTGTTGATCATCATGTAATGGTATATAAATGGTAAATGGGCATAAATAGATAGAGGATAGATAGAGGATAATAGTATATATAAAAATATAACATTCAAGTATAAAATTAGTCATTATTAATCATAATAATTAAATCATAATAATTAAATCAAAAACAAACAAAAATTTAAAATTTAATATTCTATACCCGTTCTGGCTTTAATACCCTTTTCATATGGGTGTTTTATTGGGATTAATTCAGTAACCATATCGGCCTTTTCTATAAATTCCTTGGGCGCCCTTCTACCAGTAAAAACAACCAATGTTTTTTCTGGAATTTTATTTAATAAATCAATCACAGCCTCAATGCTTATTAGATTTATTGATGCTGCCAGATTTATCTCATCCAGAATCAATATATCGGGCTTCTCCTTCTTTACAATCCTTTTTACAAATTTTAGACCCTCTTGTGCTATTTTTTTATCCTCATCGGATGGATTTTTCAGATCTACAAATTCTTCTCTTCCAAATTGATATATATTATACTCTGGATAAAGCCTTCTGGCTATCTTGTATTCCCCGATATATCTCCTACCTTTCATAAATTGTATTATTATTACCTTATGTCCGTGACCCACGGCTCTTAAAGCCAGACCAAGTGCTGCAACAGTTTTTCCTCCCCCCTCACCTGTATATATATGCAATCCTTTCATTTTTATTTTATTTATTTTTATTTCAAGACATATTTCACTCTACATTCTATACAGAACAGTAGATATCAGTAGGACAACCACCTGAGTATTCTGACTCTGCCCTTATAAAATCCTCATCTTTCCCTTCTCCAATAGAACCAAGATAAAGCACCTGATTTTCTTTACTTCCGTACCTATAAACGGTTACACCCTTGCACTTTAATTTATATGCAAGCATGAATATCTTCTTTATATCATCTGGTGTTGCATTGAATGGTAGGTTTACGGTTTTTGAAACGGCATTATCAGTATACCTCTGAAATGCTGCCTGCATTCTGACATGCCATTCTGGTTCCATATCCAATGCCGTAACAAAGATATCTCTAATATCGGATGGTATCTCTCCTAACTCCTGTATTGAGCCCTTCCTTGCAATCTTCATCATAAGTTCCCTGCTATAAAAATTTCTCCTCATTGCCATTCTTTCAAAAAAGGGATTCACTTCAAGCAATCTTGTCCCCTCCATAACATTTCTTATATAGGATACTGCAAATATTGGTTCAATTCCCGAAGAACAAGATGCAATTATACTTATCGTACCAGTTGGTGCTATTGTTGTTAATGTGGCATTTCTCATTGATGAATATCCTCTTTTATCCCATATACTGCCATTGAAATTTGGAAATGAACCCCTGAGTTCTCCCAATTCTATTGATTTCTCTATCGCTGTTCTGGATATAAATTTCATTATCCTCTCCGCAAGTTTTAAGGCACTTTTTGAGTTATATGGTATGCCCAACTGTATCAACATATCTGCAAAACCCATTACCCCTAAACCTATCTTTCTGTTACCCTTCGTCCTGTTTTCTATTTTCTTTAAAGGAAATTTGTTAACATCTATAACATTGTCAAGAAAATGCACTCCTAACCTCACAATTTCTCTAAGTCTGTCCCAATCTATTTTCCTATTATCATCAACAATCCTTGAGAGATTTATTGAGCCCAAATTACAACTCTCGTATGGTAGAAGTGGCTGTTCACCACATGGATTTGTACACTCTATCTCTCCAATCATCGGGGTCGGATTGTGTCTGTTTATCTCATCTATGAATATCACTCCAGGGTCCCCTGTTTTCCATGCATTTGCCACTATTAAATCAAATATCCTCCTTGCAGAAACTCTATTCACTGCTTTTTTGGTTCTTGGATTTATCAATTCTATATCTGTATCATCAATTACAGCCTCCATGAATTTATCTGTAACGGCTACTGAAATGTTAAAATTTGAGAATTCACCCACCTTTTCTTTACACCTTATAAATTCCTCTATATCTGGATGGGTTACATGCAGTATGCCCATATTTGCTCCTCTTCTCTTACCGCCCTGCTTTATTACCTCCGTTGCGGTATCAAACACCCTCATAAATGAAACAGGTCCAGATGCAACACCCTTTGTTGATTTTACTATATCATTTTTTGGTCTCAATCTTGAAAATGAAAACCCCGTCCCACCACCAGACTGATGTATCAGAGCCATGTATTTTACAGCAGAGAAGATACTCCGCATTGAATCATCTATTGGGATTACAAAACATGCAGAAAGTTGACCTATTTCAGTTCCAGCATTCATCAGTGTTGGTGAATTAGGTAGGAATTCCAGATTACTCATTGCATTGTAAAATCTTTCTTCTATACCCTTTACATCAATTGTTTTATCATAAAGGAAATCTGCCTTTGCAATTACCCTTGCAACCCTACGAAACATCTGAGATGGTGTTTCAATAACCTTTCCATTGATATCCTTCATAAGGTATCTGCTTTCCAGAACCTTTATGGCATTTATATTAAGTTTTAGGTCATCCTTCACACCTATAATCTGTTTTGATTCTCTTATTTCGGCATGTTTATGTCTGTATATTATATACGCCCTTGCAACCTCATTTAGACCCTCCTCCATAAGAATATTCTCTACAGTGTCCTGAATATTCTCAACATCCGGTATTTTATCTCTAAACTCATACTCAAGTTTCTCTATAACCCTTTCTGATATCTTTCTTGCGACATCCTCATCTCCATAGGAAACCTCCCTCATTGCCCCAAGAATTGCGTTAAATATCCTGTTTTTATCAAATTTGACTATCTTCCCATCCCTCTTTCTTACCTTCTTTATCATTTTGTTCAATTGTATCTTTAATAAATCCTTCAATTGCAAACATTAGTTTTCTTTCACACCTAAAACAGAAAAAAGGATTTTCTTTATCAAATGTCTCAAACTCTGCATGGAATACATAATCTTCATCAGTAATCTCCCTTCTGCATGCTCTACAATACAATAATGCTTGCATTACTTATCTAAAAGGGAAATATAATATATAAAAATAATCTATATGATTCTATATGTTGTGGCTTCTGTTTGCGGTATTTGGTGCCTTTTTTCAGGCTACATATTTTACATTAACCAAGAAATTATTGGAGAATGTGAATCAGCATATCCTTGCAGGTTGTGTGTTTTTTGACACCTTCATTGTATTATTCTTTATATCAATGATTAATGGAATGCCAGAAATCGGTTACGGATTTTATTCTTCTGTCTTGGCAACAGTATTATTGAATGTCATTGCAACTATCATGTATTTTAAAGCATTGAAAATTACTGATTTATCATTAGCCATCCCTATGATTTCTTTTACGCCATTATTTTTAATATTGACATCCTTCATTCTTCTAAATGAAATTCCAACGATCAGTGGTATTGTTGGAATATTTTTGATATTCCTTGGGTCGTATATATTAAACATAGATAAAACAACTATGCATTTATTGGACCCGTTTAGAGAAATTTTTAAAAACAAAGGTATTGTTTATATGCTGATTGTAGCATTTTTGTTTAGCATTTCATCAAACTTTGATAAACTTGTTGTTATAAATTCCGACCCATTTTTTGGCTCTTCAATTGTTTTTCTATTACTCAGTTTTTCTTTTATAATCATATCACATACAACGATCAAAATCTCTGATATAAAAAGGCAGTATATTGGAAATTTCTATGAATTCCTTTTTGCAGGTATCATTACCGCTCTTTCAGCAATCACAATAAATATTGCCCTAACAATGCAAATTGTTCCATATGTAATCTCAATAAAGAGGTTAAGTATTTTATTTAGTGTGCTCTATGGCAGTTTAATCTTTAAAGAAGAGAATATTATTATGAGATGTATTGGCTCATCCATCATGTTAATTGGAGTTGTTTTTATCACACTGTGTTAGCAGAATATTTTTTTAGAGGCATCATTTTAGGAATGGATTAAAATTTTAATTATAATTATTAATCATGATTAATTATACAGAATAATAATTAATAATATATAAAATAATAACCGATATAGTTGCTTAATACTTGCTTGTGGTGTTTTAGATGAAGATTTTAATAAAAAATGCCCGTGTATATGACCCCATAAATAAGATCAATGGGGATGAAATGGACATTTTGATTGAGGATGGTGTCTTTGTAGATAAATTTACAAATTCAAACGGCATTTATGAAATAGATTGTAAGGGAAGGATTCTTATGCAAACTGGGATTGATATACACTCGCATATTGCAGGAGGGACAGTAAATGTTGGAAGACTGATGAGACCAGAGGACAAGACAATTGTCTGGAATAGAAACGGTGATATAAGATCTGGTTCTGGTTTTTCAGTACCATCAACATTTCTAACTGGTTATGAATATGCACTACTTGGGTATTCATTTGTAAATCAACCAATTACGCCACCACTTACTGCAAAACACACACACGAAGAACTGCAGGATATACCGTTGATTGATAAAACCGCCCTGTTATTATTGGGAAACAACTTTAACGTTGCATCTTTTATAAGCAATGGTGAGAGAGAAAAACTTATGGATTATGTTTCGTGGATGCTTAATGCAACAAAAACCTATGGAATAAAGGCTGTAAACCCTGGTGGTTTTTTATCATGGTTATGGAAGATGGAGAGGATTTCCGTACATGAAAGGATTCCAAAATTTGATATAAAACCTAGTGATATAATAAAAGCATTGGAAGAGGTATCAAATAATTTGAGTTTACCACATCCATTTCATGTTCATCTGAATTATCTTGGTTATCCAGGAAATTATGAGGTAACACTGGAAAGTTTAAAAATACCTAAGAAGAGGATGCATGTAGCACATATTCAGTTCAACTCCTATGATGGTAACGATTGGAATTCATTTTCATCATCTGCAGATAAGGTTATGAAGGAAATAAATAAAAATAAAAAGATTTCTATAGACATTGGTCAGGTTACATTGGATAATACAACAACAATGACTGCAGATTCTCCATTTGAGCAATATCTATACAAACTCACGGGGATGAAATGGTCATCGAGGGATATAGAATTGGAGTGTGGTGCAGGCATAGTGCCATATATATACTCAAAAAGCAGGTCTGTAAATTCAATACAATGGGCAATAGGTTTGGAGATAACCCTATTATCAAAGGATTTGGATAGACTCTGCTTAACTACTGACCATCCAAACGCGGGTCCGTTCATAAGATACCCTAGAATTATTGCATGGCTCATGTCAAAAAAATTTAGAGATGAAACTGCAAGGAACATAAAATTACCTGAAAAGAAAACCATTTTATTTTCCATTGATAGAGAATTTTCAATATATGAAATTTCTCAGATAACAAGAAAATCATCGGCAGATATATTGGGTCTTAAATCAACTGGAATCAGGAGTGAAGGAAGGGCAGATATAGCAATATATGATATCAGAGAAGAGGAGTTAAAAAATCCTGAAAGGATAGAAAGGGCATTTTCAAATGCTGAATATACAATAATAAGGGGTGAGATTGTAGTGAAGGAGAAGAAGGTTGTTTCATCAAAGAAAGGAGCTACATTCTATTCAAAAAGGGAGATTATAGACGAATCAATTGAGAAGGAAATAGAGACATTCTTTAGAAAGAGATACTCGGTTGGTATATCAAACTATATTGTGGAATATCCCAATATAATGGAGGTGAAATAACTTGAAGGATTTAACATTTAAATTGAGAAATAAACCTAGATTTCCATTGGATTGCCATATGATAAAACCAGAAAGCTTTATAGGGCGAAGTGCTGAGGAGATTATGGATTCTTCTGTAATGGATGGCAGGAATAAATGGAAAATTGGGGATTATTTTGATGTTTATGGCGATATTTCAGATAGCATTGAAAAAATTAAAAATCAAAGGATAGTACTTGAGGGAGATTTATCAATGATGAATAGGGTTGGTGAAAGGATGAGTGGTGGTGAGATTATAATAAAAGGTAACTATGGTTCTCGCCTTGGTGAATTTATGCATCATGGCAGGATTGAGGTAATCGGAGATGCAGGGAGTTATATAGGAACATCCATGTCTGGTGGTGAAATTATCATAAAAGGAAGGGCAGGAGATTATATAGGTTGTGCAAGGATTGGTGAAAGAAAGGGAATGGATAAAGGAAAGATAATTATTGAAGGAGATGTTGGAACGGAGGTAGGATATGGCCTCACAGGAGGCGAGATATTTATCAAAGGTAATGTGCATTCGTTCGTGGGATGTTATATGGGATGTGGAAAAATTACATTGAATGGTATAAAATATCCAAGAATAGGCAATGGAATGAAAGGTGGGAAGATATATGTGGAAAATTCAAATTTTAGAGCACCATTCAACTTCAAAAGGGTTGAAATAAAAGATGATTTTACGATATATGTGGGGGATTATTCAGTAAACGGTAAAGGTCGTATATTTATAATGGAGGGATAAAATGTGCGAAAGTACTCTATATATAGAAACTAAGGACGGTAGAGAAAAGATTGCAGATGATGTCGCATTGATTTTATTTGATAATGGAGAGATAATAGTGAGAGATATACTTGGGAATGAAAAAAGATTGAGGGGAAAGATATCAGAAATAAATCTCATAAAGCACGAGATAATAATAAAAAAGATAAATAAAAATGGCGTATAATAACGGTAGATATGAATTGATAATAGTGGGTGCGGGACCAGCAGGGTTGTCTGCCGCATTAACAGCAGCATATTTTAAACTTAAAACACTTGTAGTTGAATCTGGAGCGGCAGGCGGGGCACTTGCAAATATATATCCGTGGAAGGAGGTGTATTGTTATTTGGGATTTAGAGGGCTTAAGGGGGGAGAGATTGCTAAAAGGATGGTAGAGCATGTAAGATCAGAGGGCATAGAAATACATGAGAACGAAGAGGTTAAGAATATCATAAAAAGTAAAGGTAAAGATATCATTGTTGAAACTACAAAGGGAAAATATATAACGAATACTGTAATATTAGCTACTGGCTTGAATGTACCAAAAAAGTTGAATATACCTGGTGAGGAATATGATAATGTTTATTACCACTTGCCCGTACCAGAAAAATTCAAGGAAAGGAAGGTCATTGTTGTTGGTGGGGGAGATACGGCAGTTGAAAGGGCATTAATTCTACAAATAAATGGTGCAGAAACAACACTCGTACATAGAAGAGATACTTTAAGAGCATCTGATGAAAACATTGCAAAAATAAAGGAGAGTAATATTGAGATAATATGGAACACAGAATTGAAGAAAATAGGGAGGAAGAATAATAAATTGATAGTAACATTACTCAACAAAAAAAATGATAAAAGAATGGAAATGGAATTTGATTCCGTATTTATAGCAATCGGCACAACATCAAATAAGGAATTCTTTGATAGAGTAAATATCAAATTGGATGAAAAAAATCATGTAATTGTAGATGAATGCGCAAGAACAAATATTGAGGGAATATTTGCTGCCGGGGATATTGTCGGAAGGTGGCTTAGAATTCCAGAGGCTGTTGGAGAGGGAGGCTATGCGGCATTAAATGCTTATAAATATATAAGGAATCCATACTGGGCATAGCATACAGCTATTCTACATCTCCAGTAACTTAGATCTTGACATGGATCCAGAAATTGAGTTGAGAATGGAAAGAGCTGCGAAGGAAAAGATAATGGATTACGCCCAACA
>CAZQER010000009.1:0-31753 GCA_964592095.1 uncultured archaeon | reverse complement strand
CTACCAGATATTGTTGTTACTGTTGTTGTGATTGTAGGAGGGATATTCAATTGTTTTGGTGCAGGAATACAACCATGCATTAGTATAACCGAAAATATAAGGGAATATAGTGTAATTATAACTTTGAATTCATTATGTATCTTATCTAAATTTTAGTCTTTAAATTATGAATCATTAAATGAAATTATTCCAGATTCAGATATTTTGAGTTCCACCTCCTTTCTAAATTCTCGAATCTCTGGTAGTACTCCAAAAAAAGCATTTAATGTGGCATTAGATATATTTAAATCAGTAGCCATCTCAAGTGCAATCATGGATGTAGTAACTCTTGGATTGATTTCTATTATGTAGGGTTTTTGTCTTTTAATTACTATATCAACACCAATACAACCCTTCAAACCCCCAATATAATTCACAGCATTTTCTGCAAGTAAAAATGCCCTCTTCTTTATTGAATATTCCACCTCGAGTGGAACTCTACACCCAAAATATCCAGAACCATTACCTGAAAGTTTTATGTACTGTTTATTCAATGAAACTGCTTTTGATTTTTTACCATCTGAAAATAGGATAACACTTGCATGAATCCCGTCAATAAATTCCTGAATTATCATATCCCCCATATTCATATTTTTTATAGTATTAAAAAATTTGGATTCTGAATCCAAAAGAAAGAGATTTTCACAGCCAATTCCATATCTTGATTTTACAACAACAGGTAAATCAATAAAATCAATAGAATGATAATCCATGTTCTTCAACAGAAATGTTCTGGGTTGCAATAATCCTTTTTTATTTAATATTCGGTATGTTTTCCATTTATCCGCTGTGTTTCTTATAGCATCTGGTTCAGAACCAACTGTTTTAATTTCATGAGAATGGCAGAAGGAGATAATTTCTGCCAGTTTAGCATCTGGAGCAATTGGAAAAACATAGTCAATATTGAAATCATTTACAGTTTTTTCTAAGAATTGTAAAAATTCAATGAATTCCATAGGTTTTTCTATTTTTATGGGATTAAAATTCGGAACCAATACAGAGAGTTTACTGTTTATTATAGTAAAAACCTCATGACCTCTCCTTTTCAGACCTTCAGAAATCAATTTTAGCATTGAAATGCCTTCATTCAACAGCGGCGCTCTATAATTATACTTATTCGAAGATAAAAACTCAAAGACCAGAAATTTCATTTACCCTTGTATATATCCAATGCCTTCAATGTATCTAGATGGATGCCTTCCTCAAATTTTACAACCTCATGTACGGCATATGTTGTTATCGGCCAGTTATCAAGTTTGGTTAAAAACTCCTCAAGCCCTTTGTGCTGTTCAGGTACAATAACCTTGGCAATAACCTTACCATCAAATGTTCTATATACCTTCCTAGTTTCATTGAATTCTGAAAGTTTTTTGGCTATCTGCCTTGATTGAGAGGGCGGGGCATCTATAATAATAAACCCCATCTGCAATCCCATTTCATGAGGGTGTATTATGGCGGAAAATTTCTTGATTATTCCTTTTTTGACCAATTTTTCAGCCCTTGTAAAAACAGTAGTATGAGGAACTTTGAGTTTTCTCCCAAGATTTCTAAAACTCAGCCTTGCATCCTCTTGGAGATGTTTTATAATCTCAAGGTCAAGATTATCAATTTTCATTCTAAGTTTTATTGGATATTAATTAAATTATTATGGAAATATATATATCTTACTATTAAATCTTACATCTTACTATAATTAAATATAATTAAAAATTAATAATAGGGGATATGAAATCAATTCGGATTAAACAAGCGTGACTTCAGAAATTCTTTCATCTTCAATATGCAAATTTACCGCTTCTTTTAAATTTTTATATCCCGGTTCTGATTTATATCATGGGCCCGTCCGGATTCGAACCGGAGATCTTTGCCTCGTAAGGGCAACGTCATAACCGACTAGACCACGGGCCCATATATTTAAATTTTATTAAATCATTAAATCATAATTGTTGTATTAATTTATTATTGATTTTGATTTAATGAATAATATAAAATGCATGAATATATAGGCAAAATTCCACTGTTGGCAGTAGATGCGATAATCTATAACGAAAAGGGCATCGTTCTTATTAAAAGAAAGAATCCGCCATTTGAGGATAAATGGGCTTTACCGGGTGGTTTTTTGGAATATGGGGAGACTGTAGAGGATGCCGTGATAAGAGAGGTGGAAGAGGAAACGGGTCTCAATATCAAGGTAGAGGGATTATTGGGGGTTTACTCTAAACCCAATAGGGACCCAAGGGGGCATATAGTGTCAATAGTATTTGTCTGTAGGGAAATTGGTGGAAAATTAAATGCTAGTTCAGATGCAAAGGATGTAAGAAGATTTGAGATAGATAGTATTCCAGAATTAGCGTTTGACCATAATGAAATTATAGGAGATTTTATTAAATCTTATTAATAATCTTAAATCCAATAGTATTACCTCAAAAATGATTAAATTTTATATACCTGATGGACATTTAGAAGAGAAGACCTTAGAACTCTTTACCAGAGCGGGGTTTGAAATTGTTATGTCAGACAGAGGATATAATCCAAAAATAGATGACCCTGAAATTGTTTTGAAGAGAATAAGACCACAAGATTTTCCATTTGTAATTAGTATTGGAAAGGGTGATTTGGCAATTACTGGTTCGGATATATTAACAGATTTCATACTCGGAAATCCTGAAAGAGCAAAAAAGATTGAAAAGATTATGGATTTGGGTTTTGGAAAGACAAGATTGATTGCTGCCGTGTCTGAGGATGTGCTTCCCAATGTGGATAATATTAATGATTTTAGAAAATATGCAAAGAATCTCAAAAAGAGTGGTAAGAAGGTTGTTATAGCCACTGAATATTATTATATTGCCAAGGATTATCTAAAAAGAAATGGAATTGATGCCATAATTGATAAACCTGCTGGAAAGACAGAGGCTTGGATTATTCCCCCAGTTCCGGAGGCTGATATGATAATAGAGACTGTAGAAACAGGAAAAACATTAAAAGAAAACAGATGCAAGATAATTGGTGAGGTCATGGAAGCATCATCTGTATTGATTGCTAATAAGGATTCATTAAATGATGGGGAAAAGAGGAAGAAGATGGATGAAATAATAGAGTTATTTAATGGGGCATTAAAGGGAAAGGGCAAGGTTAATGTTTATATGAATGTTTTAAATCCAGACAATTTGGATAATATTCTTAAGATTCTGAACAGATGTGTAAAAAATCCAACAATAAGTGATCTGAAGGGTGAAGGCTATGATATCTTTATAGTTATTGATGAAAAAGAACTTAAATACATACTTCCAGAATTAAAGAGAAGAGGTGCAAGTTCAATAGCAATCTCAGATACCAGAATGGTTATTGATTGATTTTTCTTTAATCAACCTCTTAATTTTTTTAATATCATCCTCATTTATCTTATCCAATATGTCATTTATTTTTTCAAAAAATCTTAAAATCTCTATTGGAGTGACATAGATATTTGTATTGGATTTATCTGACGATAGGTCATTTATTGTATGGAGAGTTCTTAACTGTAATGCCCCAGGAGTGGAGTAAAGTGTTTTTGCAGCATTAACTATATCATCTGCTGCCTTTACCTCCCCCTCAGATTTTGTTATCACTGCCCTTCTCTCCCTTTCAGCCTCTGCCTGTTTAGCCATAACCCTTTTCATATTCTCTGGTAATTCTATATCCTGCAGCTCTATTTTTGTGATATCGACCCCCCATGGGTCAGTTGCTATATCAACAATCTCCCTGAGTTTATCTGCTATCTTCTGCCTTTCTGAGAGCAATTCATCCAATGTTGCCTGTCCGGTAACATTTCTTAAAGCAGCTTGTCCATATTTTGATGTTGCATAATATACATTTTCAACATTCAGTACGGATTTACCGGGATCATAGATTTTAAAATAGATCACAGCATTTATATTTACCGGAACATTATCCTTTGTCATTACCTCCTGTTTTGGAATATCGACAGCCCTTTCCCTTACATCTACCTTCACCAGTTCCTGAAGTATAGGAATAACTATGCGAAGTCCCGGCTTGAGAATTCCCGAAAATCTTCCAAGTGTGAATAAAACACCCCTTTCATACTGGTTTATTATCCTCAACATCTTAGTCTACCTCCTCCACAGCCCTGAGAACCTCTACAGGAACAAAAAAGTTTATGGTGTTGGTTTGATCGGATGAAACATCATTTAATGAATAGAGTGTCCTCAGGTGAAGGGCTCCTCTTACACTACATAATTTTTTTGCAGCCTTTTCGATATTTTTTGCCGCTATTACCTCACCCTCTGCCTTTATTATCACTGCCCTTCTCTCCCTTTCAGCCTCTGCCTGTTTAGCCATAATCCTCTTCATTCCTTCTGGTAATTCTATATCCATTAATTCTATATTAGTTACTTCTATACCCCATGGGTCAGTTGCCATATCAACAATCTCCCTGAGTTTATCTGCTATCTTCTGCCTTTCTGAGAGCAATTCGTCCAATGTAGCCTCTCCTGCGACATTTCTTAGTGATGTTTGACCATATTTTGAAACAGCATAGGTATAATCCTCTATATTCAGATAAGCCTTGGCAGGGTCTTTAACCTTAAAATAGATCACGGCATTTATATTTACCGGAACATTATCCTTTGTCATTACCTCCTGTTTTGGTATATCAACTGTGAGAATTCTCATATCTATCTTTATGAGTTTGTGATACACAGGTATAATAAGATTTAATCCAGGTTCTCTTATTCCTGCAAATTTCCCAAATGCCAATAATACGCCCCTTTCATATTCCTTTATTATCTTTATAAAAGATAGAAGAATTGGAATACCAAATACCATAACAAATATAAATAAAGGAATTAAAATGAAAAGCATTCTGAGTATCATATTGATTATTTCAAGCATTTTGAATATAAAATATAGATTAGATATAGGAGATACATATTAATAAATCAAACCAACCGTATAGTTTCAAGATTTCTGGGTGTGGTTGGCTCAAAATTGAACATCTCATGGAGTGTCATCCCAAGATTTATCGCCTTCTTCTCCTCTCCATGAACAACAATTACCCTTGATGGTCTGGGATTTATCTTCTTTGAATAACCCAAGAGTTGTCTCCTGTCTGCATGACCTGAGAATCCATCAATGGTTTTGACCTCCATATTTACCTTCAGGGTTGTGGTTTTACCCTTCTTCTCTATTGGAAGTTCTCTCAGGCCATTTTGTATCCTTCTACCCAAGGAACCTTCTGCCTGGTAACCAACGAATGCAAGGGTATTCTTGGAATCATCTGCAAGATTTTTGAAATATTCAACCGATGGTCCTCCGGTCATCATACCGGATGTTGCCAGAATTATACATGGCTCTTTACTACCTATTATATCATACCTGTCTTTACTATTTACCCTCTCAAAGTTCTCTGCAAGAAATGGGTTATGTCCATTGAAGATTCTATGTTTTATATGCCTCTTCAGGTATTCGGGATAGGATGTATGTATTGCAGTTGCTTCCCATATCATTCCGTCAAGATATACTGGTATATCAAATTCCTCATCCCTCCTGTATGCATTTTCAAGTACAAGCATCACCTCCTGTGACCTTCCTACTGAGAATACGGGAATCAGGAGTTTTCCACCCCTGGATACGGTTGTCTTTACTATACTTATAAGCTCCTCCTCGGCATCCCTTCTCTTCGGCTGGATATCATATCTGCCCCCGTATGTGCTTTCTATTATCAATGTTTCAACTCGTGGAAATTCAAAATCTGCGGCCTCTAAAAGCCTTGTATCCCCAAATTTTAAATCACCTGTATATACCAAATTATGTAAACCATCCCCCACATGAAGATGAACAATGGACGAACCCAATATGTGTCCCGCATTGTATAATGTTAATCTCATATCCGGTGTTATATCCGCAACCTCTTCATAGTCTATGGTTATTGTATGCCTTATCATCCTTCTTATTTCCTTGGATGTAAACGGTAATACCTTTTCTTCCCTCTCTCCGACATCTATGGCATCTAACTGGAGAAGTGTCATTAGATCTCTTGTTGGTTCAGTGCAGTATACAGGACCATCATAACCATATTTGTAAAGGTATGGAATAAACCCGCAATGGTCTAAATGTGCATGTGAAACTATAACTGCATCAAGTTTCTCTATAGCAAGTTTTGACGCTCTAAAATCTGGAAATCTATCCGTATTGTTTTGTGCCGCAACATTAATACCACAATCGATAAGAACATTGCTTTCGGGTGTCTGTAGAAGAAAACATGACCTACCGACCTCTCTTGCACCCCCCAATGGCGTAAATCTAATCCAATCACAACTTGCATCCGGCTTACGATATATCTTCCTACCGACATACCGGAGTATCTTCTGTCTTTCCTCACTACTCTCAAATAGTGTCTTTCTGATGCTTCTTATTACATCTGATTCTATTGGAGGCTTTCTGAGAAGTTTTGGTACCCATCTTGTCTTTCTGCTTATTTCATCAAGAATAGAACCCTGTTTCCCTATAACCAGACCGAGCTTTTCCGCCTCAATATAGACCTCTCTTGTATTTTCATCAAACTCCATGCTTGTAATGTTTGCATCTTCAGAGATTATGCTTTTTATTATATCCCTCGTCTTTTCTGGAGAAACCAGCTTTTCAGGCGTGGATCTAAGTAAAATCCTCTTTTTGAGAAGAGTGGCAAGATTTCTTACCTCGTCTGTATGCTCTATAAAATAAGGTAAATCACCGGTATATATTACAACCTTGGGCCCCTCTACATCAATACCATCAACCTTATTCTCAGGAGCGTTTTCCTTTATTAATTTTTTAATTTCCTTAAATTCCAAAAAACTCACCCCTCTTCATAGAACAAAATGAAAATTACAGTTCAATTTAGATTTTCTTTATTAGTTCCTCTATCTCAGGTTCATCATACTCCTTAAATCCTTCCTTTGTTATGGTAACGAGAGCTATGCCATTACCTGTTGCAGTATCTCTTTCCATTGCAGAATTTATTGCTTTTATAGCTACAGGTAAGGTTTCTTGTACAGATTTTTCTTCAGAATATTGTTGTTCCAATACCCCATACGCCATTGGTGAACCAGAGCCCGATGCAGCATATTTTTCTTCAGTTAAACCACCAATGGGATCAAGGGTATATAATTTTGGCTCATTTCTATCCAACCCCGCAATTAAAATCTGTACAAGATATGGGAAAATCTTGTTTCCCTGCAATATATTTGAGAGAAGGGTTGCAATTGCATTTGGAGACATAACCTTCTTGTTGTTCATCTCAAATAGTGCAGCCTCTGCCTGAATTAATCTCATGAGTGCCTCTGCATCTCCAACCGAGCCAGCAACTGATGCACCAACAAATTTATTCAATTTGAATATCTTCTTGGCTCTCTTACTTGCAACAAATGTCCCCCACGATGCTCTTTTATCTGCTACCAATACTATACCATTATTACAGGTCAGCCCTATTGTTGTTGTACCTTTCAGCGTTTTTGATTCCAAAGAAATCCCCCAGAATTAGTTTTTGTTTTTTAATAATATAGATAATGTATGTATTTATTTATGTATTTTATATGTATTTAGCATTTAAAAATAAAAATTGAAATGATAATTTGTTTGAATATTTTATATTTATTTATTATCGTATTTATTATTATATATCTAGTCAAGGTAACATTATGTTATTCTCTATCTTTTCGGGTAAGTATTCCTCTGCAACAAACTCAAGACTCTTTGATGCAAGCGCCTGTTGCTCTATCCTTACACCCTTCTTAGCCATTAATTGTAGTTCTTTTTTCCATTCCTTCTTCTGAAACCATGGATATTGCAATAATTCTCTTATCCTCTTCTTATCAACATCCTTTAATGTTTCTGTTACATTTCCGAGGTCATAGGTATCTATATCGGTCATTGTCATTCCAACCAGTTTCATTGATGGTGTTCCAAGCCTCTTTGATTCGTGTGCAAGAGCCATTGAACCAGCCTTCATGACTGAGTATATATAATAACCCCACGGGTCTCCATCCGTAAACATTATAACTGGAAGTTTTAATTCATTTCCAAGCCTATGAACAAGTCTTCTGCATCCTCTTGCTGCCTGTCCCTTTGTGGACACCATGATACAATTATTCTTTAAATGAAATTTCTCCTCAACGAGTCTGTCAAACATAGCGCCTGTTTCTATTACAAGAACATACTCTGCATCCACCTCAACGAATTTGTATTGCTCAACTATTGATGGTATGGACAATCCAGATCTTCCCAGTTTTGAGCAATCTATGACATCTCCTGAATCCTCTATCTTGATTTTACCTATAAGAGTTCCTTTATCATCTGCTTTTAAATGTAGCTCTTCTCTTAGTACCCCAAGTGCTGTTTCAAGGTCAACAATTAATGGATCAGATTCGCTTTGGTCATCAAATGTATTCTCCTTCGTTCCCGGAATGGTATGCTTTAATTGATAATAAAGTTCCCTTATAGATGCAGTCTTGTTTCTTGAAACAAGCTCCTTGCATTTAGATGCTATGAGAATGGTCTGCATAAACTTTCTGGAATGAGCAACATTCATAAATGACCTCGTTGATTTTTTATCGCCCAATTCGAGAATATTTTCTCTTTCATTGAAGATGATATTGCCAATACTTCTCTGAGGCATCCTGATCTTTGGACTTTCCTCTAATTTGATATCATTCACAAGTTCTTCCCCCAATGATTTTAATTTCCTTATTATCCCCTTTCTCTCCATTTTTATTTTTATTAATCTTATTGATCTGAATTTTCTATAAATAAATCATCCATTTCAGCCTCCTCCTTTTCCTCCCCTTCTTCTTCAACTTCTTCAGTTATATAATCAAGCATTCTTTTATCTATCAATTTATGCAATCCCTTCAGGATTTCATCCTCATTTTTATTTGCAAGTTTTGCTAAACCTGCAGCAAGTTCGATACTATACTTCATTAGAATTTGTCTTTTCTGCTCCCTTTCTTCCGCTCTTCTTCTCCTCGAATAATATGTTTGGAACTTCCTTCCAACCTCCATTAGAGCCATTCGTATTTCTTTTATTATCTCCTTCTCCTCTGCAACACTCTGTTTACCTGCCGATGTGTATGGTATATGGGTTGAAACTATATTTATAAATACCGTAAATGGAGAATTCTCATAATCCCTTATTCCATACCTCTTCCATTCAATGCTATTGACTGCCTGTGTGATAGCACATCCGCCCGCATCAAATATTAGCGGTGCCCTATTGGCAAATCTCATTATCTCAAATTTCACACCATCCCCCACATTCCTTCCCGCATGCCCTCCATATGCAACTGCAACCTCAACCTGAAATGGAACGCCACCGGAATGTGTTTTTGGGGGTCTTGTGAGAACAGCATCAAACTCCGGGTCAAGTATATTTAAAACAGCATTTTTAATCTGTTCCTCACCGATTGGTACTAAACCCTCAGATGGCGGGGCAAGAAACTTTATCTCACGTATAGCCTTAACTATCTGTTCACATTCTGACCATTTGAGCCTCCTTGGATTTTTATTCAAATCAAAATCTACCCTCTCTTGTATTTCCTTAACCTTTGCACTGCTTACCCTTGAAAACTCTGAGATTAAAAATGATGAAACCTTTCTTGCTTTTGTCTTCTTCGCCATATTAAGAAGGTCATCAACTTCAATTCCCTGAGGATGGGGTTTCACTGCTACAGGTGATTTGGGTATCTTCTCACTTGAGCGCTCAAAGATGGTTTTTCTACCCTCCGGATCAACAAATACTATCTTGGCGTGGGGGTTTGCTATGGCAGTTCTTCTTACATATTCAAACGGTCCCTGCTCCCTGAGCGAGAATTTTACACCCTTTAATTCGCAACCGATCTCTGTACCTCTCCAGTACTCACTATATTCTCTATTGCTCAAAATTTCTGCCCTATTTTTTGTTATATCTATCATCAATTCTACTTCATTTACCTTACCATTTCCCGTGGAGGTTCTTACCCTTATTGGTTTACCTGTTGTGGTTTGTGAAAATAATGTAACTCCTGCAACACCAATTCCTTGTTGACCTCTTAACTGTATGTTTCTATGGAATTTCGTTCCTGCTAACATCTTTCCAAAGACATCAGGTATATGCTTAACAGGTATACCGGGACCATTATCCGCTGAAATAACCCTGTAATGGCTATCCCCCAATGATTTTATTTCTATATATATTTCGGGAAGAATCCCTGCCTCTTCACATGCATCAAGGGAATTTGTAACAAGTTCATGAATTACTGTAGTAAGGGAGCGTAATCTTCCAGAATAACCTAAATGTGCCCGATTCTTTCTGAAGAATTCCGTAATTGATGTCTCTCTGAACTCCTTGAACAATTCATCTGCATGCACTCCCTTATCCATTTTTGATAAAACTAATAAAAATCAAGTTTTGCTTTTTGTCTCTTATGCTGTCTTTCAAGAAATCTATACACAGACGCATGTTGTGACCCCCTTATCAATTTTATTATTGCTTCTTTTGCTATATCAACATTATCGTGATATCCAATTATACTTATTGTACTACCATAAACGCATATATCTGTATCAGTCATATTTTCAATATACCTTTTTGCCCTCCCTCTCTCACCTATTACTCTACCTTTTTTTCTCTCAAGTTCCTTTTTTGTATTTGTTAATTCCTTTAGAGGAATTATCGATAATGTTATATCCTCATTCAAGAGTTTCATAGCAGTATCTGGTGAAAATCCCCTACCAATGGCCTTTACGATATCCATAGCAACCCATTCGTCCAATGCTTCTCCCTCTATTTCCACAGATGTATCCATTACTCTTATCTTAGTCTTTGTTATTTTCTCTATCTCCTTTATAACATCCCCCTCCTCTCCGATAAGAAATGGAACTCTCTTTAAGGGTATCTTTACATATTGCATATGATTTATTTGGATTTCAGATATAAATCTTTAATGTGAAGTCTTTAATATGAAAGAGGCAATGTTTTATAAAAGGAGCATAGATAACAAAGTAAACTGCTTTTTGTGCAATCACAGATGTATAATAAATGATGGAAAAAGAGGTATCTGTGGTGTTAGAGAGAATAACAATGGAACTCTATACTCTCTTGTTTATGGAAAAGCCATTGCATCCCATATAGACCCAATAGAAAAGAAGCCATTAAATCATTTCCTTCCAGGAAGTTTGAGCTATTCAATTGCAACCGTTGGTTGTAATTTTAGGTGTATGTTCTGTCAGAACTGGGATATAAGTCAAAGACCAAAGGAATATGGTAGGATTGAGGGTAAATCTCTGTCTCCAGATGAAATTGTTGAGAATGCTCTGATGGGAAAATGCAACAGCATATCATACACATACACTGAACCAACAATATTCTTTGAATATGCATATGATACAGGTAAACTTGCAAGGAGAAGAGGTCTGAGAAATGTATTTGTTACCAATGGTTTTATGACGGAGGATGCAATAGATATAGTAAAAAGATTTTTGGATGCTGCAAATATTGACCTAAAGGCATTCACAGAAAGATTTTATAGGGATATGTGTGGCGCTCATTTAGAACCCGTATTGAGGTCAATAAAGAAGATGAAAAAACTTGGTATCTGGATAGAGATTACAACCCTTATAATACCCAAAGTGAATGACTCAGATGATGAACTGAAGGGGATTGCGGAATTCATTGCAAACGAAGTTGGTATAGACACACCATGGCATGTAAGCAGATTCCATCCAGACTACAAGTATACAGATTCTTATTCTACACCGATTGAAACATTACATAGGGCAAAAAAAATTGGGGTAGAATCTGGGCTTAGGTATATATATGTGGGAAATGTCCCGGGGGATCACAATGAAAATACATACTGTCCTGAATGTGGTGAGCTCCTTATAGAGAGGAGCCTTTTTTATGTATCAAAAAACAAGATAAAAAATGACAGATGCCCAAAATGCAATGCAAAGATAGGGGGCATATGGAAATGATCACCAACTAATCACTAATTAACCTAAGTCTTCACTACCACTACCTTACTTACAGCGTTTACGGAATCGTAGGGTATGATGAGATTCCCATCCTTGTCCTTGGGATATGAGACATTTGGTAGTTCATCACCCACTGGCTCAACAATTATTGATATAAATTGTCCTGTTTTTTCATCAATAATAACATCATCTAATCTACCAAGTTCTTCACCACCTACCGTAATAACGGGCTTCCCTCCAAGTTGTCTTGCAATTATATATGTTACCATTTTTATCCAATTTTTATTAAAAATATATCTAAAATATAAGAGTTTATACTTAAAAAATGGGTAATTAAAAATTAAAATCAAACAACCCCACACTGAAGTGTGAATTATATATTATATAAACACGCAAAAACGCAAAATGTCAATTCAAAAACAAAGGAGGTGAAAACGCAAGGTTTATTCCTTGCGTGTTTGTAATGAATAACCTAATTGGCTCCGATATCAGAAGTATTCTCCAGAGACAACACTACAGAATTGTTGGAAATCACTCTGCAGTGAAACTCTGTCATTGGACAAAAAAAAGTATATTGGATGAGGGTTATTGTTACAAACAGAAATTTTATGGTATAGAAAGCCATAGGTGTCTGCAGATGACCCCATCTGTTGTTTGGTGTACTCAGAGGTGTATATTCTGCTGGAGAAATATTGAACATACGATCGGCTTTAAGATTGAAAGAATAGATGAACCATTGGAGATAATAGATGGAGCAATAGAGGCTCAAAGAATTTTACTTTCAGGATATGGCGGTATTCCAGAAAGGATAAATAAGAGAAAATTTAAGGAAGCACAAAATCCAAATCAATCTGCAATTTCATTATCGGGAGAACCCACAATATACCCAAAAATCTCCGAACTTATAGAGGAATTTGATAGGAGGGGATTTACAACATTTCTCGTAACCAATGGTACACTACCCGAGAGGATAGAAAATCTTGAGAAACCACCTACACAACTATATCTATCATTAGAAGCACCAAACAAGGAACTACATAAAAAGATATGTAATCCAATTATATCCGATGCGTGGGAGAGAATAAATGAAACAATATCAATCCTTCCATCACTTGATACAAGAACTGTTATAAGGATTACGGCAATAAGAAATACTAATATGAAAAATCCAGAGGATTATGCAAGGATTATCTCCATGGCTGAACCAACATTTGTTGAGATAAAGGCGTTTATGCTCTTGGGTGGTGCAAGAGACAGACTTTCCATAGATAATATGCCATCCCATGAAGAAATTGAAAATTTTGCAAAAGAGATAGCAAATGAGTTATCGTATAGAATAAAGGATAGAAAAGAGGATTCAAGGGTTGTTCTTTTAAGTAGGAAATAAAATCAAAACAATGAAGATTCATAACAAAATTCATAACATGTTTCCCCTATCCGGTCATATTCCAACAGAGGAACAGATAGAAAATCTGAGGAAGATAAAGAGGATATCTGATAAATTCCATAAAGATGCAGATATTTCTGTGGTTGATTATTGTATTGACTTCAACAATATTAGTGAGAGGATAATAATTCTTGAATCCGGTCATCAACCAAATTATTTCCCATATCCTGGAACATGGAAAAAGGCATTTCTCTTAGACTTCTTTCACAAAAGAATAGAAAACTCAATAGCACTGTTTGGATTTGCAGATTATAATTTATGCACCGCACCAATACTCTATTCAAATAAAATTCCCGCCATAACAAAAACAGGTAGTGAAAAGATAGGTTTCAGAATAAACAAGAATGAAAAATGGAAATCCTTCAATGCCATAAAAAAACCAACAAGAGAGGAATTCGAAAATGAAATAAATCATGTGAAGAATCACTATAGGAATTACATATCAACGGCAAAATTATCTTTCTCAATCGAAGAAAACATAAAAGAAATTGAAGAGATAATGTGGAAATCTTACGATTTATCTAATAATCTCGCTGATCTGAATGCCTTCATCTTTTCCAAGATATGTAGAGAGGTATGGGATTTAGAGATAAATTTCTTCCGGTATTCAGATATACAGAAGAATGGCATATTTATAAATGAATGTGAAAAACTCATCAAAAATATAAACCAATACAATACTCTCTATAATAAAATTCTGGCCAAAGAGAAATTAACTAAAACATCACCAATTAAGGAGAATTTATTTCCATTCTGGTATCTTTGTAATTGCAATGGAAAAATTCCATTAATTGTAAAATCAAAAAATCCATTAATCTGCACAGGAGTTTGCCCATCATGTAAAAAATTTCATGAATTAGATTTTCGGAATCTAAAAAAACATTTCGGCAGAATGAGCATCACAGGAGTTGCAAGAAATCTCATATTCTCAGAAGGTTTAGGCACAACACTTTATATTTCCGGTTCCGGAGGTGGTCTCAGATACGGAAAAATTTCAAACGAAATTTCAAAAAATCTGGAATTTCACTTACCTATAACATTAGCATGGCAAAGTAAAGACTACTACCTCGGGGTGGGACATCTTACAGGACTTTATAATTTCAAAAAGAACTTTCACTTTACAATTGATAACATAACAAATGAGAATATATATCAAAAAATCAAAGAAGTGCACAAGAAATTACTAAAGGAAATGGAATCATCAGATAAAAAGGATATCCAAAAACTTAAAGGTCAATTTATTAATATCAAAACCCAACTAAACATAATAACTTCTATCTTTAAATTAACTCCTTCCATACTGGAACTCTTCATAACTATTGGAATTTCAGAAATCCCGAAAATCTGGGAAAAATCATTCAACGAACTCAAACTAGACTTTACCGATGAATTCTACATAATCCAAAAAGACATAATCTATAATGGAAAAATTGAAAAGAATAAAATACCAGTAATATATGAAAAATTAAGTAAATTGCAATCATTGAACTAAATACAAGAATACAGAACAACATGCTCACCAGAGAAAATTCACCCCTTTCGTATTCTTAACAAGGAAGGAATTTAAAAACCCCTATAACTCTAACTTTTTCTAAACTCGGTATAACCGCATTTACCACAAGTATCTCTGTCTTTGTGATGAGCCATAAAAATACCATCACCACACTTTGGACATATCTTATTCTTTCTTTTAATCTTCCCATCCGATATCTCATATCTCTCCCATATCTTTCCCATTCCAATCACCCTTTTTCAGCCTTTTCTTCCCCCTCCTTTTTCTCAACTTTTTCTGGAAAATTCTTAAGAATTTTATGCATTGGTTCTACACGCATACTCTTTTCATCACCATATATTTTCAAAAACCCCCTCAATACATTGGTTCCAAATTCCGTTTTATACGAATCAAGAATGGTAAGTTTTTTATCAGAATTTAAGAAGGAGATAAGCTTATTTCTGATTTCATTCCTTGGAGGTGTAGGACCTTTAAATCTTATTCTAAACTCTATCTCCCTTCTATTCAAAAGTGGATTATCCCTTTCCTCTATGATCTCAATATCCATTTTACATCATCTGTCTGATGATCTTTTCTATTCTTTCTTTCCTATTCTCATCAACCCTTACAAGCACCAGACCTTCATTGGGTTGTCCATAAATAACCAATGAACCGACCGGTGCAAGATTAATTGCCGCTATTGATACCAAATCCTCCTCTCCATCAATGAATATCTTGAATCTAAATTGGGGTTTTGAATTTAATATTCTATCTAACACATCGAAGACCTCAGGTGTTATGTAACCCGCCGGATTTTTTATTCTAATCTCCCTTCCTTCAAAATTTTTTATTATATCCGGGATTTTAACATCCCTTCGCATTATTTTCCCATCATATACTATTATCTTGGGTTCGATCCCCGCCCTTAGAGCCTCCTCCGAAACCTTATCGCCCACACATATAATTATCTGTGAATCGATCTCCGTTTTTATATCTTCAATATCCTTGAATAGTCTGCCGAATGGCTTTTTTAGTTTTCTACGAAGCAACGGTGTCAGTTTTAATGGCTTTTTTAATGGCTTATCTATATTTAATAATTTGTATTCCATTATTATCTAACCTTCAATGCATATTCCCCCGGTGATTTTATGCCCATTCTCTTTGCAATCTGTGACTTTTCTGGGTCTATAATTGCAAGATAACCACTCCAGTACTGTGATGTATGCGCTTTACATACTGGACATATCTCCTCTTCTGTAATCCTCATACACTTTTTACATGCTCTCATTTTCCTTTTCCTTTTTCTTTATCTTTTTGGTTTTTTTCTCCTTTGCTTTTTCCTGTGCCTTTCTATCCTCCTCAAGCCACTCCAACTTGCCAAGATATGGCTGTCTCATTGTAAGCCCAATCTTTGAATCTGCAAATCTTGGCTTCAAACTTACAGATACTATTCTTGCCCTCACCTTGTCATCCTTTTTCAGTATCTTGTTACTCTCTTTCCCTACAAGAACCCCGTTCTTCTGGTCATAACTGAAAAAATCCTCTGTTATCTGCGATACATGAACCAAACCATCCATTGGACCAAAATTTATAAATGCACCAAACTCCGTAATCTCCGTTACAGTTCCCTCAACAACCTCATTTAGTACCGGTTCGTAGACCAATATCTCCAATATACAATCATAGTATACTGCACCATCACCCATTATTATCTTGCCCTCACCTATCTCCTTAACATCATTAACAGCAAGAATTATACCTATATCCCTGTCTATTTTTCCTGCCGACTTACTTTCAAATTCAGACATAATAACCTTGTTCAGATCCTCATCAAATCTCCTAGGTGGCACTCTTACAGTATCCTCAATTTTCAATATTTTATACATAATATCACCATAAATGGATGATTATATCTTTGATTGAACTCTAAAAAATACCCTCTAATGGGGGAACAATCTCCTTCTTTCTTGACATTACTCCTTTTAGATATACCCGATTATTCTTTACCTTCTTACCAAAGGCTTTCTCTACCTTGTCCGTCATTCCCACTACCAATAATTCTGAACCTTCCTCCATAATATCTGTTATCATTAATATCAAAAGGGTATAGTCTTTTTCCTTTTGAATATTTTTTAATTCCATTAGAAGTTCTTCTTTCCTTTCTTCATACTCCTTTTTATCTACAATTTCAATCTGCCCTATACCAACCCTTTTTCCATTAAAATCAAAATCCTTAAAATCCGAATAAATAATATCCAACACACTTAAACCACTAAGGGATGATTTTGCTTTTTTTACTGCTATACCAAATTCCTTGATGTTATCTATCTCCGCAATTTTTGCTAATTTGTTTGCAATCTCTATATCCTTTTTAGTGGTTGTAGGTGATTTAAAAACAACGGTGTCTGAAAGAATTGCAGATAATAGTATCCCACCTATATCCTTCTTAATTTTTTTTCCACATGAGAGAAATTTATCTGCAATGATGGTGGCGGTCGAACCTATTGGTTCACTATGATAGAATATTGGTTTTGGATATTTGAAATTTATCTTATGATGGTCTATAACCTCAACTATTTCGCCCATTGAACAATTTTCTATTGATTGTGACTCCTCATTATGGTCAACAAGTATAAGTTTTTTACCCGCGCCATTATCAAGGAGGATTGGTTCCTTAAATCCAAATCTATCAAGTACATAGGCAGTCTCCGAGTTTATATCTCCTATCCTGGCAGGTATATATTCTCCCTCTTTTTCAGTTTCCGTTTCTTTTTTAAATTCAGCATATGCTATTGCAGAACAGATAGAATCTGTATCTGGATTTCTGTGCCCTATAATATATATCCTTTCAGCCATTTTAACATATCGCCAACCTTTTTTTGGAGCGCATACATATGAAATCTATATTTTTATCCCTCAACCTCTTTTTTAATTCTGCATCAGCCGTACATACGATAATCTCCTCACCTGTATTTTTTTCTATATAATTGACTATAAAGTTATCCACCTCTCCAATACTCTTCAAAACCTCTATGTTTCCTCTTTTGATTAATTCCAACGCGACCCTTGCCGCCACTCCGTCATCGCCCTTTGACCTCTCCGCTATGTTGTTTAATTCATCCAATACACCAGTGAATGTTATTAACTTGTATTCTTCGCTTATAATCCTGTTGATCTCTTGTAATATGTCAATTTTATTTTTATGAGATATCATAAAAAAATTTGTATCTATAAGTATTTGAATCATTTTATATGTTTTATATTTATCCTACTTAGTTATGGTTCCGTATCCAATCAGACGCCATCTTGTACCAAAGCGTCTACTTAATGCTATCCTGTCGCCCTTCTCTACACATATGGGCAATTTCAAATTTATATGTCCATTCTTCGGATCAGTTATTATCCCTAGAGTTATAGCAGAGCCTGCGGCAAGCATTAAAAGTTCTGATTTCCTTAACGGATTTATATCTACATTTTCCTTGCTTCCTATCAATTTATCAAGCAGATTTATTTCCATCTCAATCTCATTTCTGGATTCGGGAACCTTCCCTGGACGACCAACCACATTTCCAGAGAGGTTGTCAGATTTTGTTAATGCGGGGTCAAGTTTTGTTCCTATTGCTATCAATCCTCCGGGTTTTGCCTCACTCAAGGAAACATTACCCGCATTCAGACTCACAATTTCTGTTGTTAGTGTATGATATGTGTTCTTCTTTTTTACTCCGGGTGATAACTCAATCTCATCGTATAACTTGAATTTACCCTGGATTAGAGAGCCTCCAATTACACCCCCTTTGATATCATCTATCTTTATTCCTGGACGATTTACATCAAATGACCTGGCAACCCTCATTCTTGGTTCTTTACTCATATCTCTTTTTGGTGTCGGTATATACTCCTCTATAGCCTGAATTAGGACATCGATATTAATACCATAATGGGCGGCAATGGGGATTATTACTGATTTTTTAATATCAGAATCATCAATAAAACGCTCTATTTCCTCGTAGTTCTTTTTCGCCTCCTCTTTTGAAACAAGATCTATTTTATTCTGTGCTATGACAATATTTTTCACGCCGAGTATCTTTAGAGCCATTAGGTGTTCGGCAGTTTGTGGTTGAGGGCACTTCTCATTCGCCGCGATAACCAAAACTGCTCCGTCCATTATCGCCGCACCAGAGAACATTGTAGCCATTAATGTTTCGTGCCCGGGAGAGTCAACAAAAGATACCTTTCTCAAAAACTCTGTTTTTGAACCACATTTCGGACATTTTTCCTTAGTAGTATAACATTCAGGTTCATCACAGTTTGGGCACTTATAAAAAGAACAATCGGCATATCCCAACCTTATGGAAATACCCCTTTTTATTTCCTCCGAATGTTTATCCGTCCATACGCCAGAAAGAGCCTTCGTTAGGGTTGTTTTTCCGTGGTCAACATGACCCACCATCCCTATATTTACATCTGGTTGGACATTTACAGACATTTTATAATCCTATACTTTCTCATTTGATTTTTCCTTATCAATTCCAAGTAGACTCTCTATGCTCTTACTTCCAGTTTTTATAACTTTTGTATTTATCTGCACAATATTTTCATCAATGACCTCCCCCTTTACCGTCTTTCTCTTTCTCACCACTCCTTTTGGTCTGTATCCGCTACCACCTTTCATGAGAATCCTAAGTTTTTTGGAACCTTTAATTCCTTTTTTCATGGGAAATCCAGATATATCGCTCCCGCCAGTAATCTGTAATTTATAACCATTCATTCCCAAGATGGAACCATCAAATATATCTCCTATCTTCATCCCATTGAATCTTTTAGCCTTTTCATCCTTCACATCATATTGATAACTCTTTCCCGTTTTGGGATCCGAGATTACGATTTTGTATTCCATTTCTATAAATATCTATAAATATGTGAATGGGGTAATAAAAAGTATGAATTCAATTCTGAAATCTGAATTTGGTTATGATCTCCTTCAGATTCTTTGATGAACCACCACCAATTGCCAATCTTTTATTGCCATGAGCATTGCCATTTAACATTTTACAGATTTTTCTTGCAATCTCAGACGCGTCAAACTCCGAATCCGATGCAACAATTAAATTCGCCTTTTCACCTACAATATTTCCTACAATAAGTAGGGAATTTTTCTTTAGAGTAGAGTTCACTATTTCATTTAGATTTTTTATTTCAAGATTGTGAGTTATCTCCTTTACAATCTTTACATTATTGATTCTAATAAAATCTGACATAAATTTCCTTTCTATTTCATTCTGAACTATATTCTTCATCTCATCCTGTAGTCTTGATATGTCCTTCCTCTGATATTTCCATTCCTCAAAAAGTCTTTTTGAATCCCCCACCGGGTCTTTGAATGATATCTCCTTGTATTTATTGCTGAACATGCCTTTCTTATTGAGGATTTTCTCAAGAGCGATAATCTTTTTTAGATTTTCTCTCCATTCCCTTCTAAACCTATCCAATGTTGATGGCAAACTACTCATTGAAACTGAAAATATTGATGCGATTTCTTTTATCTTCTCCTCAGACAAATGCTCAAATTTTATCTTGGATGCTATCTCCTCAATCCCTCTTTCATACCTTTCTAATGCAACTCCTGTCTTAAATTCAATTCTAACAACACCATCCTGTACCCTCTTGGAACGGATTATTCTTAAGGATTTTAATTCACCAGTTGTATCAAGATGTGTTCCACCACATGCCTCCACATCCCAGTCTTTTATGTTAACAATCCTTATTTCCTTTCCCGGGACAGCACCACCCTGATAGATGGTAAACCCATATTTCATTTCTGCATCGTTCCTATTCATAAAGTATTTTTCTATAGGTCTATCCTCTTTAATTACATTATTTGCTAAATCTTCTATCCTTTTTAACTCGTTATCTGTTAATGATGCATAATGTGTTATATCTAATCTTCCAATGTTCTCGCTCTTATGGGCCCCCGCCTGCCATACGTGATTTCCAAGAACCCTTTTTGCAGCCCCATTGATTATATGGGTTGCAGTATGATGCCTCATAAGTTGCAATCTTCTTTCCCAGTTGATTTTACACCTTACAGTATCTCCCTCCTTCAGACTACTTGAATCCCTCACTCTATGAATCACAACATTTCCAAGCTTTTGAACATCAATTACATCTATACCATTAATACTGCCGGAATCCCCCTCCTGCCCTCCCCCTTCAGGATAGAAATATGTTCTGTCCAGTATTATATAATCGTCAAGAATTTTTATTATATCCGCATTAAATTCATTTACTCTTTCATTCTCATAATAACACAATTTTGTTGCAGGCAATCCAGATAATTTAGAATGTATTTTAATTCTATCTTGCTTATCCATAATCTCTGGTTTTGTGTGCATTTCAGCCACTTTTATATAGAAATCCTCAGGTATTTTAACCTTGAGTTTAGAAAATTCCCTTACCAACTCCGGAACAAGACCATGAGAATCATACAAATAAACTAAATTTTTGATAGATATCTCATCAATACCCTTTGATTTTAATTCTCCGTCCAATCTTTTGACAATACTCTTACCTCTTTTGATAGTGTCATAATATTTTTTTTCTTCAATCATTGCAAGTTTTAATATATCCCCTCTATTCTTTTTCAGATCAGGAAAATATCTTTTGAGGTCTTCCATCTGCCATTTGATTATCTCATGTATGGGTATCTCCAGATTTATTGTCTTTAACGACCTCAATGTTCTTCTCACCAAAAGCCTTGCAAAGTACCCTTCCTTAACATTTGATGGAACAACACCATCATTAAACATAAACATCAATGCTCTTGTATGGTCAGATATTGCATAAAGATTCTCAAATACCTGTATCTTTGAAATAAATTTTTTCAGTGTAATTCCTATCCTTTCTGCAACCTTCTTCCTCAATTGAGTAATATCAGTATTATTTTCAACATTCATCATACCTGCCATTTTTGAATATTCAGACAATATTCCTTCATCCATTTCAATATCAATTTCATTCCTTAATCTCTCTAAAACTCTTGGGAATACTGCCTCGTAGGCATTTAATGTACCTTGAGATAGCCATGTGAATCTTTCAAGACCATAACCCGTATCAACCACCTTCATATTCATTTCTATTTTTCCAGATGGCGTCTCCTCATACATCATAAAGACAAGTGTTGCCAATTCAACACCATTAACAATAACCTCAAAGCAGGGTCCTGAATTTCCGCCACCAGACCATTCAGCCTCTAAATATACAATCTCCTCCGGGTTTATCCCAAGTTTCAATAGAAAATTGTGGCATAATTCAACAGTTCTGTCCTTAAAATAAACAAAATTGTTTTTTGTATTAAAGGCGTGATGAGCCATCATTTCGAATTCAGTAAAATGTCTACCGGTTTTCCCAACATTATCTATATCATTGAATCTCAGAGATGTTTGACTCATCACCAATGGATTTGCGACAGGCTCTATCGTTCCATTTAAGACCCATGGTTGAAAACAGGAAATGGATGCAATTGAAAAGAAGATATCATCTCTCCATCTTGCCACTATCGGGTATCTATTAATCCTAATATGACCATTATCCTCAAAGAATTTTAAAAATTTCTCTCGCATCTCATTTAATCCAAATTCTCTCTTTGTTGGAGGATTTCCAATAAAGGAATACTCACCACACGGGGGCTCACCACATCTTTCCCCATCCCCAATTGACCAGAAGATATTTCCGCATGAAGGACACCTTTTCCTCCTAAATCCATACTCCTTAAATAACTCAACCTCGTATTCAGACATCTTATTAAAATTTGATTGAAGATTAAAATTTTCGTAACTTTAATATCACTGCATACTAAATTATAATAATGGATTTTTTGCTTTCCCGCCCCCCTAGACAAATAAGGGCATTGGAGATAGAAAGGCTCAAATTGGAAAATTTTGTAGTGGATGATTCTGGAAAAAGACCCATTGCTATTTCGGTTGTTGTTCCCACTTTTAACAAGAATGATAAAGATTACAACAGGGCCGTCTTGAATGTGATAAGTAAATGTGGAAATTTAATAGATGAGGGGGTTATAGATGAGGTCGTTATTGCAGAGGGTTCAAGAACCGATAAAGGAGGCATTGATGTAGAATTTATTGAATTTCTCTTATCTGTTGCAATAAAATATTCAAAGACATTTGAAAGAGAGGTTGAATTTGTTAGATCCCTTCCAGAAGGAAAGATGAGAGCCCTACAGGGCAGATATGATTTCTCATTTAGAATTCTGAGTCAAATAGACCCCGAACTTCATAAAATCTACCTTGACCATGGAATACTTAACAAAAAAGAAATAGAGTATCTGAAGAGTGGTAAGGGTGCAAATCTATGGTTCTCTGTTCCAGTAACATATGGTGATATCGTATGTTTTGTTGACTCCGATATAGTTTCATTTAAAAAACATTACATTAAGGGATTGTGTCTTCCAATACTCAGAGGGTGGAGGTCCGGGATAAAAGTTAATGGGGATGTTTCATCAAAGGTTTTTACAAAAGCAAGTTATATAAGGCAACATAAAATCTACAGGGGGTTCAAGATAGGCGGTAGATTATCAAGATTATTTGGAATTCCCATGTTTAGGATTCTTGCCAGACACGGAATATTTAATGGTCTGGATAAGATCACATATCCGTTCAGTGGAGAATGTGCAATTACTAGAAATACTCTAAATAAATTGCAATTTTCAAACGGATACGATATAGAAACCTCCGTTTTATGTCAGTTATGGAAAAAGGTAGGAATGGATAAGGTGGAGGAATATAACTGTGGATTTTTCAGGCATTTGCCGGGTAGTGATAAACATGTAGATAGAATATTGATGGATCTTTCAATGGCGCTTTTTTACTGGATAAAAAGATACAGGCTAATGCACAAGATAAAGGATATTGATTCATTGATAGATGAGTATGAAAGGGAGGCAATTAATATGATGAATGTATATTCAGAGATTGCCAAGAAAATGCCCAGTAGGATTAGATATAATGAAAAAGATATGAATGAGGACAGGGAGAGGATAAGGAGATATAAGAACATAGTCAAATCTGGTTATGAACTTTCAAAAACAAACAAACCCAAACTATTGAAACCATGGAGTGATATAAAGAGATATGTAAATTCCAAGAGAGGCTATAGTTATGATAATCTGAAAACAAGTCTGCAGAACAGGGTAAATAAATTCACATCAAACATGATAGTTTCATATGTAAGGATATATGTGGACAGATCAAACGAAATAATATCAAGATTTATTGATTAATTAAAATGTATAGAGAACCTGGGGAACTGAAACCGATAATCTTTACTGACCTTGATGGAACGCTTTTAGATAAGAGATATTCATTCTCCGATGCATTACCTGCTCTGAATAAGATAAAGAAGAGGGGAATTCCATTGATTATATGCACAAGTAAGACAAGGGCTGAAATAGAATTCTATAGAAAAAAATTATCTATGAATGAACCCTTTATATCTGAAAACGGAGGAGGTATATTTATTCCAGAGGGTTATTTTCATAATCTAAATTTTGACAGGAGGATTAATCATTACTGTGTTATTGAACTTGGAGAAAATTACAATAAAATCCGAAGGGCACTCAAAGAAATTCAGAAAGAAATTCAGAACTCTGTAAGATGTAAAATTATCGGTTTTGGAGATATGGATGTAAAGGAGATTATGAAGATATGCGGTCTTGATAAGAAATCTGCAGAGCTTTCAAAGATGAGGGAGTATGATGAACCATTCATAATATGTCGGAATAAAAATAAAGATGATTGGAATGACAAGAATGAAGAAAGGATTCTAAAGATGATTGAAGAGAGGGGTTTGAACTACACTAAGGGTAGTTTATTTTATCATATAATGAAGGGGAACGATAAGGGAAAGGCCGTCAGAAGATTAGTAAAGATTTTCAGAGATAATGGATTTCATGGGAAGACTATCGCTCTTGGTGATGGTTATAATGATATTCCCATGCTTGAGAATGTTGATATTCCCGTTCTCATAAAAAGATTAGATGGTAGCTTTATTGATTTTCATGCAGAAAATTTGATAAAATCAAATGCTATAGGTCCCAAAGGCTGGAATGAGGTAATGCTAAAAATTATAGAGGGTATAGAAGGATAATCCCATTTCCATTCCATTTCATTTCTCTTCCAGTTTCACCTCTTTGATTACCATTTCACCCCTGATTTTCTCCCACCTTTTTTCCGATTTGACAATACATATCCTTTTCCCGAATATTGGTCCATCTAAAACAAGGGTTTCATACTCGCCACCCTCCCCCCCAATATCAATTCCATAATTCTCATTTAATATCCTCAGTTCCTCTACAGAAGCACCATCCAATCTTCTACCCAACCATTCCTCTGTAAGCCCCTCTGCTGCAACAGATACTATTATAATTTCAAAACCCGCATTTATAGCATCTATAATCAGTTCATCATGACTTCTCTGCCAATATGGTGCATATATTCTCAAATTTAGTTTGGAGCACACATCAGAAACAATCTTATATTGATAATTGGAATGAACCGCACCAACACAAAGACCATCTATTTTATATTCTCTCTTAATATCCTCCAGAGCATCCTTCAGGTCGATATTCTCCTGCGGAGGCTTTCCGGAGGTTTCTCTTGAAATTAGAGGAATTCCTATAGCCTCTGCCGCATACCTTGTGAGATGAATATTTGGAACATGATACATATAACTATCATCGGATTTGGAAACCATTGAGAGTAATACGGCAACATCATGTTCCTCCAATGCCCTATACAGAGCCATTGTAGAGTCCTTCCCCCCAGAAAAAAGAGAGCAGAGTTTCATTCTGTTATCATTTCTATTTCAATCCATAGAGATTTAATATAAACTCCGGTGCTATAATATCCCTTACAATTATTGCTCCCGTATGTATGTGGATATCGTCACCCTCAATTATTATATTATCACCATCTATAGATATTCTATTTCTGTCGGATTTTATGAATCTTATAGAAGGTGTTAACTCCGAGCAATTGAATGTTTCATTAGTTGTGTTAATCCTCTGAAGAGCACTATTGAATGGCTGAGCCTTGCATTTATTGCCATACATCATGTATGGAAAAATCAAGAGCATATTCTGAACAATACTGTCCTCAATCTCATTCTTGGTGATAAGCCCATCATTATTTAAATCATGTGGTTTGGCTGTCTTTGCTTGAATATAACCAAGTGCTGCAAGAGTATCCCCATATCCTGAAACACCATCAACCCCGATATTAGAATCCAGTATTACATTTATCCTCTTAAGATTGAGTATCTTTTTTCTTATTAAACTGAGGTCATCGGGACATGTGATATTATCTCTAAGACATGCAAATGCATGACACGCATTCAATAAATTATAGGAGCTGTCACCCTCTATTGTCACAGAACCTCTGTGAATATATATGCCAGTATTGCCATAATTAGATCTTTTTATTTTTATTGGATGCCCATTTCTATCAGGTAGGGATATTGCAGAGAGTTCAAAATTACATATAAGTATATCACCGTCATCAGAATCTATAAGTTTTATATTCCTCCATCCGTATACCTCAGAAAAGGGCGTATCGGATTTTACCTCAACCCCCGCCACCCTTGTAAAATAACTGTAATGGGGGGTAAAAAAGAGGATATCCACTACAACTACTCCAATTGCGAAGAATATGATTGTAATAAGTATCGTCTTTCTTTCCATCTTAATTTTAATTCCATCTTAATTTTAATTATTTGATTTGAATTTGATAGTATAGTATATTTCTCAACCTTTATATAAATAAACAGAGAATGAGAGAATGAAGAGGATACATCTCAAGGTTAAAAAGGAGGATGGTGAAAGAATAAGAAAAAGGCTAATGGAGATTGATTTGATAGACGAAAATATAAAAATAAAAAAGGACAACTCCTTTATCTACTTTCCATTAAAAAGGGCAGTAAATATTGAAAATGAAAAAACAGAGATTGTGGAAATAGAATGTATAAAGTTAAAGAAACATCCAAAATCACTAAAGGAAAGCCTCAAGGATAAACTCAGTGAGAGGGAATTAAAAATATTGCCCAAATCATTTGACATAATCGGCGATATTGCTATCTTAGAGATTCCCAAGGATCTGGAAAATAAAAAAGAAATCATTGGCAACTCACTGATTGAAACATTTAAAAATATAAGGGTTGTCTTAATGAAGAAATCAAAAATTGAGACAGAGTACAGAACAAGAGGTTTTGAAATAATTGCCGGTGAGAATAGAACAACCACAATACATAGAGAATACGGATGCATTTATAAAATGGATATTGCATCAACCTATTTCTCTCCAAGATTGGGTTCTGAACGATTCAGAATAGCAGAACAGGTCAAAAAAAGGGAAAGGGTTCTCGTAATGTTTGCCGGGATTGGACCATATGCAATTCTAATAGCAAAATACAAAAATCCAAAAGAGATATATGCCATAGAGATGAATCCAGACGCTGTTAGATATATGAGAGAAAATGTTTTGATCAACAAAGTAAATGTGAATATAATTGAAGGAGATGTTAGAGAGGAAACCCCCAAGCTTGGAAAGTTTGATAGGATAGTAATGCCACTACCAAAGGATTGTGGTAATTTTCTTGATACAGCCCTACAATCACTAAGAAAAAAGGGTATAATTCACTTCTATAATTTTTCACATAATGAGAATGAGTCCATAGAGAATGTAAGGAGCATTACGGAAAATCTTGGATACAAAATAGAGATATTAAATGCAATAAAATGTGGCTCTTATGGTCCAGGTTTATATAGAATCTGTGTAGATTTCAGAATGCTGTAATTGTAGATCAATGAGTATAACGACTAATGATTATTATGATTATTCTTTCTTATCTTCATTCTCCTCTGGGCCCTGCTCCATACAATTTTACCTCTGCAGGTAATCCTTCTAATTCTATGCATTGGTATCAAATTTGTAGAGTTATTCAATGAAAAGAAATCGCCCCTTAGTTCTATTTCAGTAAAATTTATCTTTTTCATTTGTTCTGATTCCCCTCCTCTATCAATATAGTGTATAACAAAATCGGAAGGATTTAAATTTTTGTCCCATTTTATTCTGTTAAGAACATCCTTTTCCATAATCTCTTTATTTAATAGCTTTTTTTTCATTTCGCATTTCGTAACGATTTAAGGAATACATAACCAACAAGTTTATACATCAATTTAGCAGCCAAAAAATTGGATGCATAATATTCATTCAAAGGGCTTAACTCAACTATATCAAATCCAACAATATTCCTTTTTCCACATACCTCTCTTAGGAATTCCATTATCAAATACCAGTCCATACCTCCAGGCTCTGGTGTTCCAGTTGCCGGCATTATGGAGGGATCAAATACATCCAAATCTATGGTTATGTAAACATCACCCGAAAGTTTATTTATAGCACTCTCAAACCATTTTCTATTATTATATATATCCCTTGCCCAGAATATTTTATCTTCATAATTCCCATCCCTTATTATCCTCATTTCATCATTACTAAGACTCCTGATTCCTACTTGTACGGCATCAGTGAATTCCCTAATTCTTGACATAACACATGCATGATTATACGTGCTACCATAATATTCCTCTCTTAAATCTGCATGAGCATCTAATTGTAACACAGATAATTCAACATATCTATCCTTAAGGGCTTTTACCGCACCTATTGAAACAGAGTGTTCACCACCCAAGATAATGGGAAATTTGTCGTCTCTAATTATATCCCCCATAATTTTTTCTATCTCGGAAATTGCCTCCTCTGGTTCTTTGTTATTCAAATTAATCCTATCAAACAGGCATAAACCAACCTCATGTGTGTTCATATCCAATTCATCATCATAGAGTTCCATATTCAGGAAAGCCTCAATTATTGCTTCTGGACCCTTTGATGTGCCCTTCTTCCATGTAACTGTTCTCTCATAAGATATCGGTAAAATAACAACTTCCGCCCTGCTATAATCAACAAAGCATCCTGAAATTCTGAATGAATCAAAATTTTTCATTCTAAATCCAAATATAAAATCAATCAAGCAAAAAAACTGCTGCGGCTATAACAGTTGTCCATCCCCCATCAGTATCATTAATAGCACATTGAGCAATACTCTTCTTAATAATCCTGTCTTTTCTCTCGTGCATTAGAGTACGGGTAAGCATCTGTTCTGCCAAGTCCTCTGCAATATCCTTCGCCTTCTTTTCATTTTCACTATCCTCGCAACTGGTATATTCACTTAGATAACCATAGGTATTCTTATTTTCATACATTGCCAAACCAATTGCCGATGTTATATACTTTCCATATTCGTTTGTCGAGTTTCTTGCCATAACGCAGAATATTATTTGCCCCGGTTTTAGTTTTGATAACCCCTCCCTCATGGTTATTATCCTACAATTCGGAGGCAATATTGAGGAAACATTAACTATATTATATTTTTCTATACCCGCATCTCTTAAAGCAATCTCAAAGCTCTGTAAATGCCCCTTATGCTTACCAATACCCCTTGTAAAAAAAACCTTTTTTGGTATCATATTCAATATTCTTGTGTAATCTCCCTTAAATCAGATATAAAATTTCTTATAACATCCCTCGTTACATGGGGCATAACAACTACCCTCATCGTCATTGTATCTCTATCTAAAATAATACTCCACCCCCTCTTTATCAATTCCTTATGAATCTCCACTATTCTCTCACCTCTCAGTGCCACAAAGTTTATTTCTGGTTTAACCAGAATCTCAATTCCTTTTATACCCCCCAGCAGTTTACATAATAATCTTGTATTATTTATACATTTTTTAACCTCTTTTCTATAACCCTCTATATCAAAATATTTTACGGTTGCCCATGTGGCTGCTATATGCCCTCCACTCCTGCTCCCAACAAGGGTTGATGTAGTAAATGGCAAATAGGCTGGAGTGATTTCTATATTCCTCATGTACGATTTATCTCTGAAAAGGATACATCCCGAAGGTATAGGGGCAAACC
The DNA here is from genome assembly GCA_964592095.1 of uncultured archaeon. Taxonomy (GTDB): domain Archaea; phylum Altiarchaeota; class Altiarchaeia; order IMC4; family QMZM01; genus EX4484-2. The sequence goes on along the minus strand of CAZQER010000009.1, from coordinate 1,737 downwards.
CCATCTTGTGCGGGTCTATAGTTATTGAATCTATATTTTCAAGTTCAAAGTCAATTCTTTCAACCCCCTCCATAAATGGCAATATAAATCCAGCAAATGCGGCATCTACATGAAGAAATACATTATCGCATAATCTATTTATCCTCTCAATAGGGTCAATAACCCCCAATGCCGATGTTCCTGCAGTTACAACAACCGCAAGTATTTCTTCAGAGATCTTTTCTTTTATCTTCCTTACATCTGCCTTAAATTTATTATCCAGTGGAATCCATATTATATCCAACCCCATCATATCGGCCGCTTTTATAATTGAGTAATGAGCAGATTTTGGAACCAATATCTTTCTTCTTTCAGGATACATCTTTTTTGCAACCCACAAGGCTGATATATTTGCCTCTGTGCCACCGGTTGTTATATACCCCGAAATATCTTCATTTTTGAGGACTTTCCCGAACCATTCTATAACCTCCCTCTCCAATATATCAACATTCGGGAATATATATCTATCAAGTGCATTAACATCCGAGAATATCCTATATGCCTCCAACGATATTTCCAATGGTTTTGTTGACACCGATGACAGTACTCTACCACCTTCAAAGAATTTGTCCCTGCTTCTTATTTCCATTAGTTTTTTTAATATATCTCTTTTATTCATTCTGATCGTTCTGCTTTAATTAAATCCCCTACCATGATTCTTCCCTCATGCAGTGCAGAACCGACAAGTACTTTTGATACTCCCAATTTAAGAAGAATTTCTACATCCAGGAGAAATCTTACGCCTCCACCATAGATTATCTCCCTGTCTGAGAGTTTCTTAATTATCCTCTTACATAATTCTAGATTTGGTCCAGAGGACATTCCAACCCTGTTTAAATCTATAACAATTATCCTCTCTATCGTTAGAATATCTTCGATTATCTCAATAAAGTCATCTAAATCACACTTCATCTCACAGAGAAGTTTGTTACCTCTGATATCCAAACTTAGAGCAAATTTCCTTGGAAATTCCAACAGATTCAAAGATTTAAATGTTTCGGTGGCAAGTATTGGAGTTATTCCAGCCATCTCTATTGACCTTATGTCCCTTTCGGACCATGTGCCTATATCCGCCATTATATCAAGATTCGTCTCCCATTTTATCCTCTTCAGTAGATCAACATTCGGTGAAGATTTCATTATCCCATCCAGATCTGCAATATATATGCTTTTAAAGCCAATTTTTTTGTAAATTTTTGATATTACAATGGGATTGGAAGAATTTGTTAATATACTTTTCAACTCCATATAATGGTCTCTCTCTCCCGCCTTTGCACCCACCGCAATTCCATCCTTTATGTCAATCACAGGTATAATCCTCTCTATGACGAGCATATAAGTATATAGGAATTGCATAAAAATAGAGTGTGATAATGAAAATTTATGGAGAAAAAATAAGGGAGGGTTATGCAACTACTTTACAACCACATCCAAATACAATTATAGATAATCATTACGATAAACCGTAATGTTTTTATAAAAAAGATTACTATACTATTTGTGAATTTTGCTGATGAGAGATTGATGATTTTAAAGCAGGGGGATCTGAACAAGGTTCTTCAGGCATTATATGAACTACATAGCAAAGATCGGTTGGAGGATATGTGAAGTTTGCAGACTGGAAGCGGAGCAAATTTGGGCGTAGCAAAGCGAAGCCACATATCCTCCCGTCGTCCGAGTGCGAAAGCACCAAAATTT